>JBEVKA010000392.1:0-3343 GCA_040509855.1 Steroidobacter sp. | reverse complement strand
CGCGCGATATTTCACGCCGTCGATTGTGAGCTGCGTCTCTCTACACGCCGACTTCGCGCCACTGTTTCATCAGGGGGAAATAAAGCGCCGCTCGTACCGGCTGCCCCGGCCGAAACAAACGCATCAGGCGGGCGTAGCGCTGCAGCTGATCGCGATAGCGACGCACTTCCTCGTCCAGGAATTGATCCAGGCCGCCGCCCTCGTGGGTCCCGGTCTTGAAATCGACGACCCAGCGCACGCCCTGCTCGTCCACGAAAGTGCGGTCGATGACGCCGGCCACCAGTTCGCCATGGAATACGCCGGTCAGCGCCAGCTCCGATTCCGCTTCGCTGAGTTTGTGAGTCAGCCCCAGCAGCCAGCGACCGCGCTCATCCGCCAATGTCTGCGCGATAGCGGCCACGACGCGATCCGCCGCAGCTTCGCATCGATCCGGTGGCACGCCGAGTTCACCCAGCTCCGCGCACAACCTCGCTCGATCAGCGGCTGACGTGAGCTTGGCCGCGCCTGCTCGCACCATCCGATCAAGCTCGCGATGGACCAAGGTGCCGATGTGACGACCCGTCTGCGTCACCCAGTCGAACTCGATGGGCGCTTCCAGATCGCTCACGCGCATTGTCTTGGCAGACACTGCCTGATCCGCGACCGGCGGTTCCCAATCTGGCGGCAGACGACGCACACGCAGATGAGGAACGGGCTCGGCTGCAAACAAATCCTGCTGAGGCTTGCTGTGCACGACGGATTCGAAGGCATCCTTCACTTCCGACCACAACAAACGCAACATCGAACCGTTGCGCGGCTCCTGCAGGCGCGGCCCTTCTTCTGTCTCTTTGGGTTTGACGGTCCCGAGCAGATGCAGGACGCGCTTGGCACGCGTGACGGCGACATATAACAAACGTCCGCGTTCGCGCGCGCTGCGCTCACGTTCCAGCAATTCGATCCATCGATACATGGGATCGGCGTCGGCGCCTTCCGCCTTGACGGGCGCGAACACGATGCCGCCCTCGCGACCTGGAATGCGCGTCCACCGCATCAGCTCCCGCCCCTCGCCTCGCATCCAGCGATTCAACGCCGGCAGGATCACGACGTCGAACTCCAACCCCTTGGCCTTGTGAATGGTCATGACTTCGACGCGAGCCTTGGCTTCCGGTCGAGGCCGTGCAAACAATCGATCGAGGTGCTCATCGAGACGGGCGACGTCTTCGAGATCGCCAGCGGTTTCGACCTGATCGAGACGTCGCAGGTACGCGTCGGCGTCATCGAGATCTTGCGCGCGCATCAGCGTTGCCGGCCCGCCCAAGGCGTTCCAGGTGCGCTCGATCCAATCGCGCAGGGGGAAGCGGCCACGTTCGGTGAGCGCAGCCTTCAGGATCGAATGAACACGGGTGAGTCGCACTCGACCATCGGCGCTCAGCCCTTCCGTGGCATCCAGCGCCGCCGCAATCAGCTCGTTCACCGTCGACGCACGATTGTTATTCACGATCGCATGCAGGTCCTGCAAGGTAAGCGCACACCACGGTGCTCGGAGAGTCGCGAGCCACGAGGTGCGATCCGCGAGATGTAGCATAGCGCGCGTGAGCGCCATCAAATCCTGCACGACTGGCCGATCCTGCAGCGGTTCGATCTCGATAGCCTGGAAGTCGATCGACGCCGTGTGCAGTTCGCGCGCGATCAATCCGATGTGCGAACGAGCGGTCACCAACACCGCGACAGTGCCGTCCGGATCGTCCGCCAGACTCTTTCGCACCAGCTTCACGACCTTGCGCGCCTCGGCCATCTCATCGTTCTCGAATGACGGATGAACCTTCACGCCACCGCGCGCACTCGGCACAGCCGCGATGCTCGGGCTGTAACGAACCGCGCCCTGCTCGGGATTGTCCGTCGGCGACAACACGCTCGGAAAGACGCGGTTGACCCACTCGATGATGGGACGCGTCGAACGAAAGTTGGAAGTGAGCACCAGGGGCTCGAGCGGCACATTGCGCAGGCCCTGCCGTTGCAGCTGCAGGAACAAACCGACTTCAGCCTGACGAAAGCGATAAATCGACTGCATCGGATCGCCAACGCAGAACAGCGTGCGACCGTCTCCCACGCTCCAGCCGCCAGTGAGCCGTTCGAGCAAGTCGAGCTGCGCGAACGACGTATCCTGAAATTCATCCACCAGCAGATGCTGCAAACGATAGTCGAAGGCCAGCGCGAGGTCGGTGGGTTCATCGCTCGTGCCCAGCGCCTGCAACGCTCGTAGCGCGGCTTCGATGTAATCGGCCTGCCCCTGTGCTTGAAACACGAGCTGCAGTTCCGCGACCGCTTCTGGCAACACTGACAGCAATGCTTCGAGGATGGCCCACTGCTCGGCTGCATACGTCGGCCGAGGCAGATTTCTCAACCCGGCGAGTTGCGCCAGCAGCTCGGTTTCTTCACTCAACTCCGCCAACGCGGCGAGCATGCGCGCCTTTTCTTCCGGATGCGTGGTCGGGAAGCCGCTCTTCTTGGTGACCGTTTGATACAACGAGCCGTCGCGCTTCAGGAACACGCTGGACAAGGCCAGCCACGCATCCAGGCTGCGGCTGTCTTCTCCAGGCAGCTCATCGAACTCGCCGCACACTTCCAATAGCAGCCGCTTCTCTGCAGCGAGCCCGATGCTATCGCGCAGATTGTTCGCAGCGAAGTTGGTGAGATGCCAGAGTTCGCGGCGGCGAGGCTCATGCAACGACTGACACAGCGAAGCCAGGTGACGCCGAACCACCCCTTGTAACGTCTGTTCGAGCACGGCTCGCAGATTGTCGTGCGCGCCCGCGCTGACGATTTGATGCAACCACTGGTCGCGCTTGGCCAGCAAGTCGCATAACAATTCCGAGAGCAGATCGACGCGATTGCCCAGGTGAACGATCAGTGATTCCAAGCGCTGCGCGACCAGCGAGCCTTCGCCCAGCCGTTCGATCAAACGCCGCGCCGCTGTTTCATACAATGGCCAGGGATCCTCGGCAGGCTCCAAGGCCGAACCAGTGCCGGCGAGAATCGGCAACCGGCGCGCCAACGTTGAATTCAAAGCATCGATGGTTTGAATGCGCAGGCGCGATGGATGCTCAGACAATCGCCATTCGCGTTGAACGTCTGCGGCGCGCACCGCCCGCGCCAGCTCCCAAGTGGTTTGTTTGTGAGCCGACTCAGGTGCCGGGCCGGCTGCCGCCTCGATGGCGAGCAGAATGCGATTGCGCATTTCCGCCGCGGCCTTACGCGTGAACGTGATCGCAAGGATCTGTTCGGGATGCTCCACAGTAGCCAGCAAACGAAGATAGCGCTGGGTCAGCAGCTCGGTCTTGCCGGAGCCGGCCGGCGCTTGCAC
>JBEVKA010000391.1:0-3323 GCA_040509855.1 Steroidobacter sp. | reverse complement strand
TGGTGGGCAGCGGCATGCTCGATCGCGCATTGCTGGAGGAAGCCTTGTCGGCCAGCCCGAGCAAGAGCCAGGTCTATCCCGGCGAAATCTTCCGACATCTCGATACGGAGTTGTGGGCGCGGCATTGGCTGCCGAGCACCACACGGCGCTACGATCTAGAAGCCTTTGGATAATTTCATGTAGCCGAAACGGCCGGCCAGATCGCCCTGCGAAGTGTCGAAGCCGACCGCGAAACCGATATCGGCAAACGGCGGCTGCTCGTCGAAGACATTCTTCACGCCGAGCTGCAACTTGAAATCCTCCCACAGACGGTTGGGAGCAAACAGTTGATCCAGCGCGAGCGTGCCCTGCAGGTCCACCAGCGTACGCGCGGGCAACCGGCGACCCGTGAGGCCATTGGTGTTCGCGTCCATGTAGACCGGACGCCAGTCGATGGTGGTCGACAGGCCCACGCCCCCGCGATTCCACGCTAACGATCCCACCACGCGCCAGCGTGGGATCGAACCCGACGAGTGCGCGATGCCAACACGATCGACGGGCGCGGCGCCGGGAACATCGATGGCGACAAATTCATCGACCCAAGTCGCCGACACTCGCGGCGTGATGGTTCCAAACGAAGTGGCCATATCGTAGCTGGCTTCCACATCGACGCCACTGGTCGTCAACCGGCCAAAGTTCATTCTCGAAACATCCAGCTGCAACAGCTGACCGGGGCGACCCGCCGCGGCATCGGCTGGCGTCGGCTCGGCGCGCACCACGCGATCATTGAACGCATCTTCATTACGCAGCAGCGTGGAGAAATGCAGCACCGTGACGCGATGATTGGTGTGAATCTTCCAATAGTTGCCCAGCAGCCGCAGCCCCGGGATCTCGCTCGGCGTGAGCACGAAGCCCGCGGTCATCGAATCCGCCTCGATGGGCTGCAAATCGGCATTACCGCCGGCGACCAGCGTGACGTTCGTCAGCACGTTGTTACGCGCCGGATCGTTCAAAGGAACGTTTGCTGCCGTCATGCGCGGCGAGCGCAACTCATACAATGACGGCGGACGGAAGCTCGTGCCAAAAGAGCCGCGCAACAACAGGTCCGCGACCGGTCGCCACGTCAAGCCGAACTGAGGATTCAGCGTGCTGCCGAAGTCGCTGTAGTCGTCGAGCCGCGCAGCCACACTCATCGCAAGCACGTCGCCCTTTCCATAGGGCGCACTGCTGAGCAGCGGCACGCTCAGCTCGGCGAACGCAGCCTTGACGTCACGACCATCGTCGACGGACTGAGTCAGATCACCATAGATCACCGACTCGTCGCGCCACTCTCCACCCAGCACCGCACTGATCGTTCCGGATGGAAGATGCCACAACGATCCGCGCATGAACCCCGACAACTGCCGGCCTCGAGAAAAGTGGTGCTGCACATTCGGTGTGACGAGCGATGCGAGCAACTCCGGGCTGCCCGCGGGACCATCGACGAAAGGATTCAATGCAGACGCGCGATCGGTGGATGCCAACGCAGCGGCGACCCGTGCGGCGCTGACTTGATTGACGGCGTATGCGTCGTCGGTTTCGCTGCTGGCGGTCGCGGCGACTTCCCATTCCCAATTCGACCCGAGCCAACCGCGCAAACCGGCCACACCGCGAGTCAACTCCAGTCCGTGCACGAACTGACGCGCCGGCATGCCGGTCAGCAACACGTCCACCAACACCGGCTGCCCGAAAGGATTGAATGGGTTCGTCACCGGCACCGGCGCGTTTTGCACCGTGTACGCCTCGTCCTGCGAAATCGTGTCACGGTTGGTGTAGAGCACGTGCGCGAATGCCGTGAGATCGGATGTGAGATCGTATTCGGCGAATGCAGCAGCGCTGCGCTGATGCGCGCTGGGTACGACGGACGAAGTGCTCAAAGTGCTGGTTCGATTGCGCATGCCAGCGGTGGCCACGAAGTCCGCAGGCGTCAGTCCGATGCCGGTGCTGCCCTCGGGAACCATCGCGAACGACGACGACAGGCCTGGCAGATTCTGGCCCGTCACCGAACGCACGGTTCCGGGCGCGCCGGCCATCGATCGATAGTCCGTGCCGCCGTAGCGTGTGTAATCCTGGTTGCTCCAACGGTCGCGCTCCGAGCCGAACAGGAAGTCCTGCTCGAAGTAATCCAGGATCAGCGATGAGCGCAATCGGTCCGTGGTGAAGCCGGCGCTCAACGAGCTGCGCAGCGATTCGCCACCGCCTTCCGCTCCGCCGTAGTGAGCGTCGATCACGGGCTGGGGGATTTCTTTCTTGGTGACGACGTTGATGACGCCACCCATCGCGTCCGCGCCGTAGATCGCCGAGGCCGAATCCGACAACACTTCGATTCGTTCCACGGCCGCCAGCGGAATCGTATTCAGATCGAATGCATTGAGCACCAGACTGTTGGACGTCGGCACCACGCGCCGGCCATTGATGAGTATCAACGTCGTGTCGACGCCGATACCACGCATCTGCGCGTATTCGGATCCGCTTTGATAGAAGTGCTGGGCGCGAGTGAACGGCTGTTGCGGCGTATATCGCAGCACATCCTGCACCGTCGAGGCGCCGAGCCGCTCGAATGTTTCTCTCGTGAACACCTGCACCGGCGCCGGACCTTCGCCGCTGCGCTCGATGCGCGAGCCGGTCACGATGATCTCGTCCATGGGATCGCGCGAATATTCCGGATCTTTCGCGGCCGAGCCTGGCGTGCCCGCAGCGACCAAATGTTCCGCAACGGGACTACTACTCTGATCGCGAAGATTGGGCTTGGCTTCGGCTTGCTTGGTTCGATCGCGTTCGGAAGGAGTGCCGCCATTACGCGGCGTACTCAACAGCGATGGCGCCATGACGACGAGCGAGCGGTCGTTGGTTCGCTGGAATGCGAGGCCACTAGTGGCCAACAATCGAGTCAGGGCAGCTTCGGCGGTATGCTTGCCGCGCAGAGGCCCGACCATCATCGCTTGATCGGTTTGCGCATCCGGCCAGAAACTGACCAGCAAGCCCGTCTGCGTCGTGAATTCCTTCAACGCATCGATAATGGGCAGCTCAGGAATATCGAAGACATAGACCTGCGCAGCCGAGATTTTGGTCTGCGCTCCCAGCGGCAAAGCCACGCACAGCACCAGGGCTGCCACGAGCCCGGCGATGACCTGCTTTACGACCATCGTTCCCCAGCAAAATCCGTTTGAACTCGGGGGTTGCCCCCGCCGCTGATGTACAGCGAATTTATAGCAGAGTGCTGCGACGCGCTGCCGCTTTCTTACTTAGGGTGCTGCCGGAGTCGGTAATGTTGCCAGAGAGATAACGGCAAATTCAGCCAGGAA
>JBEVKA010000390.1:0-13301 GCA_040509855.1 Steroidobacter sp. | reverse complement strand
TCGGTGAGGAATGAAGGTGCGAGTCGAGATCGCTCCACCCTGCTTGGGTGGCGACACCAGGCACATCTTGGGCACGGTCTTCTTGGCGACATCGCCCAGATTCATGCGTGGACCCACCGCGAGACGAATCGCTTCGATCTTTGCTTTCAACGTGGCGTTGCTTTCCAGCTGCTCCGGCGTTTCCTCGCCCGACAAATCGAAATCGGCGGCTCGCAGCAGCACCACGGGCATGCCGTTGTCGATGCACGTCACGGACACACCGTTGACCTCGTCGACCGCCGAGCCGGTCGGTAGCAAAGAGCCGCAACTGGATCCGGCGACGTCGAGAAATTCCAGCGGAATCGCGGCGGCCGTTCCCGGCACGCCGTCGATACGCGCGTCGCCTTCATATTCAACAGCGCCGTGCGGAGTGGGCACGTGAGCCACGGCCAGACTCGCGGTATTCACCATGTGAATGCGAACCGGCGTCACCGGCCCGGCAATCGGTACCAGGCCATTCTCGATCGCCCACGGCCCGACACCCGCCAGGATGTTGCCGCAGTTCTGACTGTCGCTGACCTCGGCTTTGTCAACGACGACTTGCAGAAACAAATAATCCACGTCGGCCCGTGCATCGCTCGACGGCCGGATCACCGCAACCTTGCTGGTCAGCGGATGCGCACCGCCGACGCCATCGATCTGCCGCACATCCGGCGACCCCATGGCCGCAAGCAGTACTCGATCGCGAAGCTGCGGTTCGGCGGGAAGATCGCGCTCGTGGAAATACAACCCTTTGGAGGTTCCACCCCGCATCAGCGTGCAGCGAATTGCCCGGAGCATGGCCGCTCACCCATCCAACGAGTCGACATACTTCAGCCCCTTCTCCGCGAGGCGCTGTCGCATGCTGTAAATATCCAGCCCAAGCTCGCCGGCCTTGAGTCGAGCGCGCACGCCAGCTTCCTTTTTCTCGCGCGCCGCCGATTGGTCCGCCACACTCTTGGCGCGAGCCCGAGGTACGACACACACGCCATCATCATCCGCGACGATCACGTCACCGGGATTGATGCTGGCGCCCGCGCACACGACAGGAACATTGACGCTGCCCAATGTTTCTTTGACCGTGCCCTGTGCCGAAACATATTTCGACCACACGGGAAATCCGAGGGCCGTCAAATCACGGACGTCACGCACACCTGCTTCGATAACCAGCCCGCGAACACCGCGAGCCATCAATGAGCTGGCGAGCAGTTCGCCGAAATAACCGGCATCGCACGCCGAGGTAGGCGAGACGACCAGAATGTCGCCCTCGGTGCACTGTTCCACCGCGACGTGAATCATCCAGTTGTCACCCGGTGGAATACTGACAGTCACCGCGGAGCCGGCGATTCGCGCGCCCGCGTAGATCGGTCGCATGTAGGGCGCCAGCAGGCCGGTGCGCCCCTGCGCCTCGTGCACGGTCGCCACGCCGAATTCGCCCAAAGCGTCGACGACCTGACGTTCCGCGCGCTGAATTTTGGTGACTACGACGGACATGACTTCCTCCGCTGCCAAGCTTGAATCCGGCATGCAACCCACGCCAATTCAATTTCACGCAGGGTCATTAGGCCACGCTATAGACGCAGCCTCACTCGGCGGGCCGGCGACAAAAGCTCAAAGCGAATACCGCGACTCCGGCAAGCGCCGCGACCGGCACCATGTACTGCACGACACCGCTGGCACTCATGCCACCGCCCAACAGCACGCCCGCAAGCAACGGGCCGGCAATCGAACCGATGCGACCGACAGCCACGCTCGCGCCCGATCCGGTGCCGCGAATGTCTTGTGGGTAATACGTGGCGGCGACGCCATACAGCGCGTAGTTCGCGCCGAGCAAGAAAAATCCAGCCGCGCCGCTCAATGCGACCGTCGAGGCAATGCCATGCGAAACGCTCAGCGCAAACAGCGATCCGATCACGCCCACGTACGCGAACGTCAATGGCACGCGCGCGTCAATGCGATCCACCAGCTTGCCAAACACCAGCGCGCCCACGACGCTGGCCCAGTTGAACGCCAGCGATGCTTGCGGCGCGACGGCGCGATCCAGGCCGTTCGCGACCACCAGCGACGGCAGCCAGTTGAGGATCAGATAAAGAATCAGCAGCGTGGGCAGAAACGTCAGCCAAAGTAACAACGTCGCCGGCGCGCGCCCTTCGCCGAACAACACCACCGAAAAATTCTTGCGAGGCGCGGTGGCTTCGCGCTTGGGCAATGTTTCCGGCATCAGGAAATGAATGGCGGGCGCGAGGATCAACGGAAAGATGCCGCCGATGATGAACAGGATGCGCCAGTCGAAATCCGGCGGCAGCAATTGCGTGAGCAAAGCCGACGTGCCGCCGCCAACCGGCATGCCGCAAAACATCGCAGCGGCCGTGGATGCGCGTTTCTCAGGAGCGCTGACCTCCGCCGCCACCGCCATCATGTTCGGCAGCGCCGCTCCGAAGCCGAGCCCGGCGAGGAATCGCAACACGAACAGGCTGGCAAAGCCGGTCGCCAGCGTCATCAGCAATGTAAACAAACCGAAGGTGATGACGGCGCCCATGAACACCGGTTTGCGACCGACGCGATCGGCCAGCCAGCCGCCGCTGGTCGCGCCGATCACCAGTCCAACATTGCTGATGGCGAACACCAGGCCCAGCTGGCCGGGACTCAAACCGAATTGGGGTGCGAGCCGCGGAGCCGCGACGCCCAGCGCTTGAATATCGAATCCCTCGACCACGGCGACCAGGAAACACAGCGCCACCGTTACGGCGACGTTGGGTACGGCCGCGAGCGCCATCCGCTCTTGCACCATGTAATCCCCTCCGCCCGTCCGGGCGCAGCTCGAACATAGTTATATCGATTGTGAGCCCGATTGTCGTGCCAGCGTACTGGCAACGCCAATTCGAATTCTCGCTGGCCATTAGAGATTGCTATAGCGAGCGACAGCGTGCCACGATCGGCACCATGGCCGTTCCCAACCTGCGCCACCTGCAGGCTTTTCTCGAAGTCGTCGCGCTGGGCGGCATCAACGCTGCCGCCACGCGGATGCATTTGACTCAATCCGCGGTGACACAGGCGATTGCGGCCGTCGAGCGTCACTTCGGCGTGTCGCTATTCGTTCGCAGCAGCACCGGCATGCAACCGACTCCCGCCGGAACAGCCTGCGCCGAACGCATCAAGCGCGCGCTGACTCAGCTGCGCGAAGCCATGGAAGAACTCGCTCGCTCCAGGCTCGACAGTCGCGAGCGCGACCAGTTGTTCCGGCATGTCACCGCTGCTCAGCTAACGTCGCTCATCAAGCTGGTCGAGTTCCGCAACTTCACTCACGCCGCTCGCGCGATGGGTGTATCGCAACCGACGATTCATCGGGCTGCGCGCACGCTGGAGCGCTCGTTGAATGCGGATCTGTTCGAGAAAACCAGTTATGGCGTAGTGCCGACTCGCGAGGCGGAGAAACTCTCACAGCGCGCACACCGCGCGTTCGTCGAGATCGCCCAAGCACAGGCCGATGTGGATGCGCTTCGCGGACGCGACTCGGGCAGCACGGTCATTGGCGCCATGCCATTGGCGCGCAGCTTTCTCGTGCCCAAGGCGTTGATCCAGTTCACTCGCGAACATGCCGATCACGCCGTCTCGATCATGGAAGGAACATACGAGCATCTGCTGACGGCTTTGCAGGCCGGACACGCCGACTTCCTGATCGGAGCGCTGCGCGAACTGCGGCCGAGCGCGGACATCATTCAGGAGCACCTGTTCGACGATCCATTGTCGATCGTGATGCGTGCAAAGCATCCGCTCGCGAAACGCCGTAAGCTGTCGGCGACCGACCTCATCGGCTATCCGTGGATCGCTCCGCGATCGAGCTCGCCGCTACACGCTCACTTCGAAGCGCTGTTCGCCAAACTGGGCGTCGCCGCGCCTCGGCAGCCGATTGAATGCAACTCGCTCATCGCGGCGCGCGCCTTGCTGATGGAGAGCGATCACTTGATGCTGTCGTCGATGAACCAGGTTCACTACGAGCTGCAGGCCGGCATGCTGGTGGCGCTGCCTCATCCGGCGGGCAAGATCGTTCGCAATATCGGACTCACCGTGCGGCGAGACTGGCGGCCCACCCAGGCGCAAGCGCGCCTGCTGGCGATAGTGCGCGAGACTTCGAAACATCCGCCGAGCTACAAATAGCGGCGCGCGAGACTCAGCTGGTGAATGATGTCCGCGAAGTACGCGTCCCGCTCGGCGGTGCGACGCTGTTCCATCTCCGCGTCTTCGCGCTGGAGTTGTTCGGCATGCAGCGCTTTGCGTGTCGCCTCTTCCGCCGCGGGTGACGACATGAATGCCTGCGCCCGCGCCCACGCTTGCCGAGAGTCACATTTCTTATAGGAGCCGCTCGTCAGCGAGCGTGCCTGGTCGAGCGGGAGCGAAGCCTGGCTGCCGATGAGCCGCGGATCCGCTTCGGAGAGCACGGTGAGCGCAGTGACTTGCGAGCCCGAAATGAAGTACTGAACGATGGTCTCGCCGCTGTTCGAGTCCTGGTTGCACCAGGTGCCCTCGATACTTTCATGCGACGTGGCGTGGGCGATCGAGAGCAGCGACACACAACACAGCGGTACGGCCAGGATCCGGTTCAACGCTTTCGACATGTCGCTCATTTCCTCGTCGGCTCTGAAGACGTGTTCGCGCGGAACCGGGTAACGGTTCCACCCCCTCGCGACATGTCTAAGCTATCGAGGCAAGTTGCATGCCGGCCCTGGCGGAATGCTGCTTTCGCCGCCCTCCCGACCGATGCTACCCGACGGTTTGCAAAGCAGACCGACAGTCAGCGACGGACGCTAGGCCGCCTCGCTTTCGTCTTTCTTGGGCGGCTCCGCCAGCGACAAGGTTTCCGTCGGTTGCACGCGCCCCTTGAGCTTGATGTTCAAGCGCAGCTCGTTGGCGGAATCGGCGTTGCGGATGGCTTCGTCGAAGGAGATCGCGCCTTCATTGTAGAGCTCGAACAGCGACGCGTCGAAGGTGCGCATGCCCAGTTCCTGCGACTTGGACATGATCTGTTTCATTTCGTGGAATTCGCCCTTGAGCAGCTTGTCCGCGACGATCGGCGTGTTGAGCAGGATCTCGACCGCCGCGCGCCGGCTCTTGCCGTCGACGGTGCGGACCAGGCGCTGAGACACGATCGCGCGCAGGTTGCTGGAAAGATCCATCAGCAGCTGCTTGCGTCGATCCTCGGAGAAGAAGTTGATGATGCGATCGAGCGTCTGGTTGGCGCTGTTCGAATGCAGTGTGCCCAGGCACAGATGGCCGGTTTCGGCAAAGGTGATGGCGTGCTCCATGGTCTCGGTATCGCGGATTTCGCCGATCAGGATCACGTCCGGCGCCTGGCGCAGGGTGTTCTTGAGCGCGTTGTGCCAGGAGTGCGTGTCGATGCCGACCTCACGATGCGTGATGAGCGACTGCTGCGACTGGTGCACGAACTCCACCGGATCCTCGACGGTGACGATGTGGCCCGCCGAACTGCGATTGCGATGGTCGATCATCGCTGCCAGCGACGTCGACTTGCCCGAGCCGGTGGCGCCCACCACCAGCACCAGGCCACGCTTGGCCATGATGATGTCCTTGAGCGTGTCGGGCAGGCCGAGCTTGGCGAGATCGGCAATCTCATTGGGGATGGTGCGGATCACCATGCCGACGTTCTGCTGTTGCACGAATACGTTGACGCGGAAGCGCGAGATGCCGGGGACGGAGATCGCAAAGTTGCATTCGAATTCGCGCGCGAACTCGTCGCGCTGGCGATCGTTCATCAGCGCATGGGCCAGCGCTCGCGTCACCTCGCTGCTGAGCTTCTGCTGCGTCATGGGCTTCATCGCGCCCTGCAGCTTCATGCTCGGCGGAAAATCCTTCGATATGAAGAGATCCGAGCCGCCGGACTGGCTCATCGCCGTCAGCAGCTTGATGATATAAGACTTCGCCTGATCTTCCGTCAACGCGCCCATGCACCACCCGACACAACCACAAAGCTCGGCATCCTAGCCAACGCCGCGGCGGTCAGTTGTGACCGGGTTACAAAAAGCACAAGATCCGCAGGCCATCGGATCGGCCACTGCAGGAGCAACGATTGAAAACCATCATTTTCCTCGCCGCCGTACTGCCCATATTTGTCACCGCGACGCAGGCTGCCTCTGACGCAAAGGCCGGCGCCTGCAAGGCCGACGGACGCGCCTCTTATATTTGCAACGTCAAAAACGTGGAGGACCTGATCCACATTCGCGACACGTCGTGGGTGCTCGCCGGACAGATCGGCACGCCACCCACCGATGGCGGCGCCTACTTCATCAACATCAAAGACGGCTCGGTCCGGAAAGCCGCGCCAGATTTCTCTCGCGCTCGCGCTGAGATTTATGCCGCCTGTCCCGGCGCTCCGCGAGCGGAAGCGTTCTCGGCACACGGCCTCGGCATTCGCTATGGAACAGCCGGCGTGCACGAGGTGTTCGCGGTCAGTCACAACGAGCGCGAATCCATCGAAGTGTTCGATCTGGATGTGAGCAAGCCGACGCCGAGCTTGACGTGGAAAGGTTGTGTGGTCGTACCCGCCGCGATGAATCCCAACTCCGTCGCGCCGCTGCCGGACGGCGGCTTCGTGGCGACCAGCTTCGGCATCAAAACCGATCCCGCGACCTACCAGAAGGCGGCGACCGGCGGCATCAGCGGCTTCGTCGCCGAATGGTCGCCCGCCAGAGGCTGGTCGGAAGTGCCGGGAACACAGCTGGTCGCGAACAATGGTGTCGGCGTGTCGCCGGACGGTAAGAAGATATTCATCACGACCTGGGGCGATGGCAAGCTGCATGTGATTTCACGCGGCGAGATTCCGTACTCGTGGCAGAGCATCGGTTTGCCCGAGGTGCATCCGGACAACCTGCGCGTGCTGGACGATGGCAAGATCCTGATCGCCGGTCAGGTCGGTTCGCCGCAGGAGATCTTTACCTGCTCGCAACAGCCGGTGTGCACCGTCGGCTTCAAAGTAGTTCGAGTCGATCTGGCGACGGCAGCGGCCGAAACGCTGCTCGACGAGCCCAGCAATCCCGTATTCGGCGGCGCCTCGGGGGCGATCATCGTGGGCGATGAAATCTGGGTCGGCACTTTCCGCGGCAACCGGGTGGCTCGATATAAACTGCGTGGGAACACTCGTTGAAGGATGATGTGATGATGAGAACACTGCTATTGGTTGCGCTCGGCTGTTTCGCCATACCAGCGGCGCATGCTCAGCAGTTCAGCGTCGCTGTTTTCAGCAAGGCGGCCGGCTGGCATCACGAGTCCATTCTCGAAGGCGTCACCGCGGTCCGCGGGCTCGGCAAGCAACATCATTTCGACGTGTTCTGGACCGAAGATCCGCGGCGCATCTTCACGGACCAGGAGATCGCCAAGTACGCAGCGGTGATTTTCCTGAACACGACCGGTGACGCGCTCAACGACGAGCAGCAGGCAGTGTTCGAACGTTACATTCGCGGAGGCAAGGGCTACGTCGGCGTGCACAGTGCGGCGGACACGGAGTACCAGTGGCCCTGGTACACCAAGATGCTCGGGCACATGTTCAGGATGCATCCGGCGATTCAGAGCGCCATGGTGAACGTGGAGAGTCGTGACTTCCCCGGCATGGAACGCTTCGCGTCGCGGTTCCTGACGACCGAAGAATGGTACGAATTCGACGCCTCCCGCTCGCCGGGCCTGCGTTATTTGCTGTCGGTGGACGACTCGACCTATCAGCCGAGCGAGCAACGTAGAAAGGAAATGGCGACCGTGCCGCTGCATCCGATCAGCTGGTATCACCAGTACGACGGTGGGCGCGCGTTCTATACCGCGCTCGGCCATTTGCCGGCGACCTACTCCGACCAGCAGTTCCTGCATCACCTGTACGGTGGGATCTATTGGGCCGCGACCGGCAAGGGCCTCAAGCAGAAGTGAGTCAGACCATCTGCACGATCGCGATCACGACCAGCACCGGGATGGCGATCATCAACGCGACACACAGCCCGAGCAGCAGCGAAAAGCCGATAGCGAACCAGCGACTGTTGCGCCGACTGCCGACCGGATCGAGCTGATAGCGCGCCAACAGCGCCAGGTTGCGGGTGTTGGCTTTGAAAGCCGCGTCGAACAGATCGCCCGCGAACGGGATCGAGCCGATCACCGTCTCGATCATGACATTGCTCATCATCCGGAACAGCACACTGCGCGGCGCGCCGAGAGTGCGTGCTTCGTTGACAATGTAAGCAGAGATCAACGCGCCGATGGCGTCGCCCACCCCGGGCACCAGGCCGATGAGTGCATCGACGCCGATACGAAAACCGCCGGGCAACGGAATGGAGTTGTCGAGCAGCCAGGCGAGCGTGCGCAAACGCTGGATACGCTCGCCAGTATTCGAGTCGGATGCGGGAATGTAGGTGGCTGTCTTCAATCGATGGGCCTCGCCGAAGTAACGCTCGCTGCCCGATTCAGTTCCTGACGCGGCCCCCCCGGGTGCGACTAGGGGAAATTCCAGGCATTGGTCACCGATGGACCGGTGACATAGGCATCGAACAGGAGCCACAGCAACTGGCTGTCGCCAGCGAACTGCTGACGCTGATCGCTCAAATCGATTCGACCGCGCGCCAACTCCAATGTTTCACCTCGGCTGCGAGCTTTATCTACGCGCTCGACAATGGTTGTCATCAACACGGACGTGCGATCGAGCTGAGCGTAATCGCGCATCACTGGACCGTGCCCTGGCACGATGACTTTCGCGCCCAGCTCGCGAATACGTTGCAACGTGCCGCTCCACTCGCGCACACGCGACTGCTCGGCCCCGACCAATGGCACTGGCAAGCCGATGATGTCACCGACGAAAACCACACGCGCGTCGGCAATGTGCACGACCAGATCGCCGGTGGTGTGAGCGTTGCCAAGAGCGAGCACATCGATCCAGCAACTGGCTTCGTGAATCGAAAACTTGCCGCTCACCGGAATATCCGCCAGCACCGGAACAAAATCGTCCGGCACCGTCAGGTAGCCTTCGGCGAGGCGAATGTCACTTTCGAGACTGGCGCGCTGCTCGTCTCGTAATGGCCGGTCGGCGCCAATCTTGCCTGCCTTCAGGACTCTGCGCATTCCCGCGAGCACTTCGGGAATGCCGCGGTGGAATTTGTCCCGGCTCTGTTTGCCCTCGCCCGGCAAATACGTGAGCGACCGCTCATGCGCCACGAAACGCGCGGCGGGAAACGCCTCGCGATAGATGCGATTGCCGACGATGTGATCGTCGTGCCAGTGCGTGTTGATGACGTAGCGCACCGGCTTGTCAGTGCGCTCACGAATCGCAGCCAGAGCGCGACGAGTAGTTGCTTCGTTGGACTGGGTGTCGACCACCACCAGCCGATCGCCGCAATCGATGAAGCCGGAGTTGGATTCCACCGCGTAGCCCGGCGCGTCATTGCGAACGACTGCAAACACATTGTCGCTGAGCTGCGCGACGGAGAATTCCTCCACCGCGTGCGCCAGACTCGAGCCTGCCAGCAGCAGTCCAGCAATCCACGCGATGGAACGCTGAGCAGTGAGCATGCTCAGCTCGCGAACAACGCCGTGTAGCGCCGCTGCATCTCCTCGACCGTCACGTCCTCGATGTGTCCGCCGAGCAGCCATTCGTGGCCGAACGGATCGCGCACCGTGGCGGAGCGCTCGCCATAGAACTGATCCTGCAGCGGCCGCACCACGGTCGCGCCGGCGGCGACGGCCCGCTCGAACAGCTTGTCGACATCGTCGACATGGATATGAATGGAAACGGTCGTGGTGCCGGCCGAACGCGGACCGCAAATCCCCAGCTCCGGATATTCATCCGACAGCATGAGCGTGGTCGGCCCGATCTTGACCTCGGCGTGGCCGACTCGCCCGCCGGGTTCGACCAGTCGAAACAATTCCTTCGCTCCGAACGCGCGCGCATAGAAATCGATCGCCGCTGCCGTATCGTGCAAGCGCAGGTACGCGTACACCTCGTGAACGTTCAGCTCGTTTTCCTGACTCATGGTGGCACTCCTCACAACGTTGGCGGCAGACTGACACACGCTCGGCGCGGCGGTCTTGAAGATTTTTTACCTGGGGCCGACGACGTGATGATGCTCGGCGTCCGCCGCCGGCGGACTGTAGACGGACGGCGTGACACCCGCCAATTCGCGAAACTCTCGGGACAGATGCGCCTGGTCGGAATAGCCCGAGGAAATCGCCACGTCTGCGAGCGTTACCCCGCCGCGCGCGATGCGAGACAGCGCTGAGGAGAATCGTTGGATGCGATAGAACTGCTTCGGCGCCAGCCCCACGTTGGCACGAAACAATTGAATGAAATGTCGCGCGCTGTAGCCGCTACGCTTCTGGATCTCCGCCACGCGAACGGCGGACAGCGCCTCACCGTGGAGCATCGCAGGCCGCAGCGCCTGCGCCACCGCTGGATGCAACAGCAATGGCCGCTGCAGGCGTGCGATCAGATCACGTTCGAGGATCTTGATCGCCGCGTGCGCAGTGGCGGCGAGCGCCAGTCGCTCACGCAGGTCGATGGCGCGATGACCCCAGATGTCCTCGATACAAACATGCCGGTCCTGCAGCTCATCCAACGGCACGCCGAGAATCGCGCCCGCGGTCCCGGCGTGAAACGACACGCCGATGATGCGCCCCTTGGGCTTCGGCCCCATGACGTAATAACTCGACTGCGGCCCGTGCACGATGCCGCGAGTCCACGCTTGAAATGCATCGTGTCGATCGGGAGGCGCCCAACGAATCGGCGCATCGTGGAGCGCGAAAATGAGATGCGGCTTGCCCGACGGCAGCATGTGCTCGATCAGGCGCGAGTCATCGCTCCGGCTGCTCCACCAGATGCAGTCGACCGCTGCATTCAACGGCGCGCCGGGGCGATGCCGAATCATCACGATCGAGCGGTCCTATCTCAGCTCGACGGTCTTGCCGTCGACGGTGATGCGCTCGGCCCGCATCTCCTGCGGATCGGCGGTCTTCTGATAACCCTCGACGGTCACGGTGATGCCGGTTTTCAGCATCTCGGCGGTGAGCCCTCGATTGGCCATGCGCGACGTCGGCGCCAGCACCACCAGCCAGGTCTTTTCCGGCGTCTTCAACTGAATGGTGCCATGTGGATTGACGAAGGCGGACTGCTCGATCACTCCATCCACCTTGAGCAGCTCGGTCTGGTAACCCGTCCAGCCGTGATGTGCCATCGCCAACGCCGAGAAACCCATGAACGACGCGGCCACCAGGGCCAGCGTCGGTTTACGCATGCGAATCATGATGTGCTCCTCGCTCCTGTCCGCCCATGGATCCGATTGCAGTCATATTGCGCCAACTGGGCCATAAAACGAAACGAGGCGAGCGTCCGGCGAACGCCCGCTCGGCTTTTTGCTACAGCATTATTACGCGAAGGCTCAACCCTCGACCGACATCGAGGATTTCTTGCGCCGTCAGTAAACCCATGCATGGCGTCGCCCCGCGCGCGGCTACTTGATTGCGCAGGATTTTGCGAGCGAGCGCGATGGCCGGGAAACTGGGAATGAATGGGCCGTGATCCTGCTCGGCGATCAGATACCAGGTTCGCGCCGCCGGCTTGCCGATGAGATCGAGGCCACGCACGCTCACGTGCATGGCGCTGCTCTTGGAACCGAATCGTGCGATGGCGCTCGCAACTCGATGCAAGCGCGGCACATAAGCCACCAGCGTACGCATCGCTCCGATCCGCACCAGCCAGGACGCGAAGCCGACACCGAACATACCGCCGACCGGCCCACCGCCGGCGCGAAACTGCACGGTGCGCACCGGCGCGTAGCGCTCGGGAAATAGATCGAGATCCGGAACGTCACATTGCGCAATCCAACGTGCGTTGACCGGATGCGGATAGCGGCGTCGAGTGAGACCCAGCCAACCAAACGTTTCTCGCCACTCGCCATCGCGCCACTGTGAGAACGGCCTGCCGGCGTACGCGAGCACGCCATTCATCGTCGCCTGACCCGGCGGCTTCGCTCCGGACGTGATGCTGTAGTCGATGCTGTCGATCGATGAGAACTCGGCACGGAGCGAGTCGACGACGGCCGACGAAAGCGCCGGCAACGAACTTGCGCCACTCACTACCAACACGTCGTTAGCGCGCGCAGCGTCATCGAGTGTCTTGATGCCGCAAACGAAGTCTCGTCCGTCGGCGAGATCGATGTAGTGAGCACCCGCGTCGATGCATGCCTGAGGCACGGCATAACCTTGTCCCTGAAATGGACCCGCGGTGTGAATCACCAGCGATGCGCCAAGCTCGCGCAGCCGCGCGCTGAAATCCGGCGCATGACAATCGAGCGACAAAGGTTCGGCGCCACCGCCTTCCTGTCGAGCCACTTGCACCGCCTGCTCGATGTTCCGACCACAAACAAACACGCGGCAGTTCGGCTCATGGGCCAACGCCGAGACGACGCGACGACCGAAATTGCCATACCCGCCGAGAACGACGATGGACTTCATCACATCAGGAAACGATCGGCGGTCTGGGGACTCGGCACGGTACAGACATCGTGCCGCCCGAACAGGCGATACCGATTGCGCGCGATCCATCGGTAGCCGGGATTTCGTATGAAGCGCGGCACGATGGCGACCAGCGTTGCGGCCAGTTTCCAACCACCGCCAAAACTCCTCAGCACTCGAATGATGGCATCGGTATCCGTGTAGCCGCGCCCCTGTTCGAACAATAGAAAAGACAGCGGATCGTCCGGATCGATGTCGTGTTCGATGAGCAGCGTGCGACCAGTCGGCGTTTGCATGGCCGCGAACTTGTACAAACCCTGTCGATCGTGGCGCAGGACGAAGCCGACCCAGTGGCTGCAGAGCACGCAGACGCCGTCGAACACCAGGATGCTATGACTCACGCTCGACCAGCCAGCCACGGTAGTGAACGATCAGGCCGATGCCGCGTACGTGCGCACTTACATCGAAACAATAGCGCCCGTTCTCGATCGACTCGCTCGCAGCGCAAATGAGCAGCCACGATATCGGCAGCGGAGTCCAGGCGAGTCTGGCGTTGTGCAACGACCAGACGATGCGCTCCGACTCTGCCGTCAGGTCGAAGGTGAGCACGATCGGGCCGAGCCGCTCCTGCAAACGTCGATGGCTATCGGACAGGCGCGACCACATGCGCTGCGTGCCGAACATGCGCGTCCAGCCTTCACCGCGCCCGTCGCTCAGGATGGTGACTTCGACCGGAACATCGCTTTTTGCGATCGGCAGACCGGCGAAGCGCGCGATCACCTTGGCGAGCG
>JBEVKA010000389.1:0-7168 GCA_040509855.1 Steroidobacter sp. | reverse complement strand
CCCAACCTCGGCTACGGCCGCTTCGGCAAGCGCGTGGCCATGGCCAACGCGCCGCGCCTGAGTCATGACGGCTCGCGCACCTTCAATCCAAAACGTTTGTTTCTCGCCGATCTGAACGGCACGGGTTGCGCGGACCTGGTGTACGTCGACACCAATCGCGTCTATTTCTGGTTCAACCAGTGCGGCAACGCCTGGAGCACACAGCAGATCATCCATGGCACGCCGCGCACTACGGATCAGAGCGCGCTGGAACTCGCCGACATCTTCGGTACGGGCACGGCCACGCTGTTGTGGAGCGAAGATTTCGCCGGCGGCTCGCAGAGCAACTACAAGGCGCTGGACTTCTGCGGCGGCGTCAAGCCGTACCTTCTGACGAGCATGAACAACAACATGGGCGCCACCACTCGCGTGCAGTACGCGCCATCCACGCGTTACTACCTGGAGGATCGCGAGCAGGGCAGACCCTGGATCTCATCGCTGCCGTTTCCAGTGCAGGTGGTCGCCAAAGTCGAGGTCATCGATCACGTCAGCCGCTGCAAGCAAGTCACTACATATAAGTATCACCACGGGCACTACGACGGTGGCGAACGTGAGTTCTGCGGCTTCGGACGCATCGACCAGTTCGATAGCGAAACGTTCGAGGAATTTTCAGAACCCGGACTGCACGGGACCAACCTGCCGCTGGCGAATGTCGACGCGGCCTATCACGTGTCTCCGGTGGAGACGCGCACCTGGTTTCACACCGGGATGCATCTCGACGGTCAGAACCTCGGCCACCAGTATCGACAGGAGTATTACCAGGGCGACGAGCAGGTGATGCCGTTGGGCGACCCTGTGGTTGCCACCGGTGGCGCAGTGTCCGAAGCCTATCGAGCGTTGCGTGGCGCTCAACTGCGCTCGGAGGTTTATGCGCACGACGGCACGAGCAGCGCCATACATCCATACAAAGTCGATGAGCAGCGCCATCGCGTCTCGCTGCTCCAGACGCGGCAGGACAATCATCATGCTGTCTTTCATCGGCATGTGCTGGAGAGTTCGACTCGTCATTACGAGCGCAACCCGCAAGACCCACGCGTCTCGCATGAAATGACGCTCGAAGTGGATGCCTTCGGCAATCCGCTCCGAACGCTGAGCATTGGTTACGGGCGGCGGCAGGCCAATAGCACGCTGCCGACGCAGGCGGATCGCGACAAACAGACTCGGACGTTGGTCACGTACACCGAAACACGCTACACCAATGCCATAGATGATCGGTTGTCCGACGCTTACCGCACACCGATCTCGTGCGAGACGCGCACATGCGAGTTCACTGGTCTGTCACAGACGACCGGGCGTTTCAGTCTCGATGAATGGGTCGCGGATGACTTCGCACTCATCAGGAACGCACGCGGTCCAGCGTCGGGGCAGCGACTGATCGAACATACGCAGACCCGCTATCGTCGCGACGATCTCACGGATCTGTTGCCGCTCGGCATGCTCGAAACGCTGGCATTGCCAGGTGAGCGCCGGCAACTCGCCCTCGGCACGGGGGGTACATGGTGGATTCCCTCGGAGCGCGTGTTCTATTCGCCGGGTATTTCAGATACGCCAGTTGAGGAGCTGACGTTCGCACGTCGACATTTCTTCCTTGCGTGCCGGGAACGCGACTCCTTCGGTAACACGGCACTCACGTTCACCGATCCATATGCGCTGCTCGTGAGCGAGACGCACGACGCCACGGACAATCGCACGCGAGCCGAGCATGACTACCGATTGTTGCAGCCATGGCGTATCACGGACTCGAACGGCACCCGGACCGAGGTCGTGTTCGACACGCTGGGCATGGTGGTCGCCACTGCTATCGTGGGCAAGGCCGGCGAGACATGGGGCGGTTCACTGCATGATGTGATCTTGAATCCAACGACACAGCAGCGCGCCGCATTTTTCACTGATCCGGTGACGCACGTGGCGGAGATGATCGGTTCGGCCACCGCGCGCGTCGTGTACGACGTCGAGCGATATCAGCGACAGCGCGAGCCCGTCTGCGTTGCCGTGCTCACACGCGAAACACATGTCAGCGATTCCGCGCCATCCGGCAGATTGCGAGTGCAGATTGGTGTGAGCTACTGCGATGGTTTCGGATGCAGCATTCAGAGCAAGACGCTGGTCGGGCCTGGGTCGCTGCTGCCCGGCGGGCCGGTGCTTCAGCGGCGCTGGATCGGCACGGGCTGGACGGTGTTCAACAACAAGAACCAGCCCATCAAACAATTCGAGCCATTCTTCGACGACACGCCTGGGTTTCGGTTCGATCGTCGCATCGGCGTCAGCTCGACAACGTTTCGCGATCCGCTGGGTCGCGTGGTCGCCGTCCTGCATCCCAGTCACACCTGGCAGAAGGTGTGGTTCGACGCCTGGCGGCGGGAAGCCTGGGACGTCGACGACACTGTCTTGATCGACGACCCCGCGCGGGACGTACATGTTGGCGTCTATTTCGAGCGCCTTGCGTCGGCGGAATATCTGCCGACGTGGCATCAACAGCGTCAGGCAGGCCAGTTGGGTGAGCAAGAGCGAACAGCTGCGCAGCAGGCCGCTGTGCATGCCGCCACGCCGGTGATCGAACATTTCGACGCGCTCGGTCGGGTGTACGGCA
Source organism: Steroidobacter sp. (assembly GCA_040509855.1). Classification (GTDB taxonomy): domain Bacteria; phylum Pseudomonadota; class Gammaproteobacteria; order Steroidobacterales; family Steroidobacteraceae; genus Steroidobacter. The sequence continues at coordinate 4,539 of JBEVKA010000389.1, read as the reverse complement.
GCACGTCGTACCCGGTGGCGCCGGTCGAAGCAAAGACCCAGCGGATACGCAGGCAAATCTCGATCTCGGATGCCGTAGGTCATTCGATTGTGATTGGCGCGACCCCGGAGCGAGGAGTCTCAGCAATCAAACTCTGGACGGATGCCTCGGAAATCCATCTGTCTCGATTCTGCAAAGGGCGCACGCCGGCATGGTCGCAGTAGTTCGACGCCAGCATTGCGCGTTGGTGTTTCAAAAAGTGACGATGAACGAGCTGTTCGCGCTGGTGTACGCGGAATTACGCGAGATCGCGCGACGCCAACGGCGCAGGGAGCGACTGGATCACACACTGTGCACGACGGCGCTGGTTCATGAAGCCTGGTTCGAGCTCTCCAAGCTCGACCGTATCCGCTGGCAGAGTCGCTCGCACGTTATTGCGCGGGCCTCGCAGGCGATGCGTCGGATCCTGATCGACTACGCGGTGGCCCGGCGAACGCAGAAGCGCGGCGGCGGTCGGCGAGCCGAGTCGCTCGATGGCGATGCGCTGGCGATCGTGGTGGAGCGGGCCGACGAGTTCGTCGCGCTCGACGATGCGTTACGGCTGCTCACGACCATCAATGCGCGGCAGGCCCGCATCGTCGAATGTCGTTTCTTCGGTGGGATGAGCGTGGAGGAGGTGGCCGACGCGCTCGACGTTTCGGTTGCGACCGTCAAACGCGATTGGGCCGTGGCGCGCGCGTGGTTGAATCAGGAGCTTGGCCAATGAGCGCGGCGAGATCGTTGGCGAAGCTGGTCATGAAGGCGTAGCGTCGCCCCGGTGATTTGGCTAGAGCGGCATCGAACACTGCATGCAGCTGCGGCGGTAAATTCGTCAGCTTGGGAGCCGCGTCGAGAATGGCGGATTTGAGCGCCTCCCGGTCCCGGCCGCGAAACGGCCGGCGCCCCAGAATCATTTCATACAACACCACGCCGAGCGACCAGACGTCGGTGCGGTGATCGAGCAGCTCGCTGCGCACTTGCTCCGGGCTCATGTAGGCGAGCGTGCCGGTGACGCGCACGTCATCTCTGGCGACATCGCTGAGCTGCGCGACACCGAAGTCGAGAATTTTGACCAGCCCGTCATCGAGCAGCACGATGTTGGAGGGCTTCAGGTCGCGATGAATCACGCCGAGCCGATGCGCCTTCGACAGCGCATTGGCGAGCTGCAGGCCGATCGCGATCGACTCGTCGAAGGGCAGTGGACCGCGTGCGATGCGAGCCCGCAGCGTCGTGCCTTGGTACAGCGGCATGACGATGAACATCTGGCCGTCGGCGGTCGCACCGATTTCGTGGATGGCGCAGATGTTTGGATGATCGATGGCCGCCGCCGCGCGCGCTTCCCGGAGGAAATCTTCCTTGGCCCGCGCGCTGTCGCTCAGGTGCGGAGCCAGGAATTTCAAGGCAACGGCGCGTTGCAAGCGAGTGTCGTGGGCTTTGTAGACGCAGCCCATCGCGCCGGCGGCCAGCGGTTCGCTGATGACATACTGCGCGACGTGGCAGCCTCGCAATTCAACTGCATCGATGTGGGCTCGCCACTGGGCCGGTGTTTGCAGCTGTTGCGCCAGACGATCCACCGGCCCGGCCCGGTCGTGGCCGCTCAATAGCGACTCCACGTCGCGGCGCAAGCGGCTGTTTGTTCCACAGTACCGATCGAGCAATAGACCGCGCTCGACGCTTTCGCATTCGACGGCTGCGCTGAACACGTCGTTGATACGTGCCCAGCGCAGGCGGGTGAACCATCGGGTCAGGAGGTTGGGCCACATCCGCCCAACCTAAGCGGCCAGCGGTGCGGCCGTCGTCGGGTAAATCACCCACGACGGCCGCCATCCGTCACGGTGGGTCGATCCGCGTTTCTATGGGCAGGTATTGGTCGTCGCCGTCGAACTTTATCGCGAGCGGCAACGCTGGCGCTTTCTCCGAGCCTTCCATCGCGGTGACGCTTACGCGGCCAGCCACATCGGTGGTTCCGTCGAATGTTTGTTCGCCGATGCGGATTCGAACGTTACGAGACTCGACCGGTGTCCCGAGCAGCGCATCGCTCAAGCGGAATGTGATGGTTCCTGAATCGGAATGAGCGATGACTTCCAGTCGGGTCGGCGTTCGAGGTGCACGGCTGCCCGGAACATTGAGGCTGGTGAACCAGCGATACTGCACATCGGTTCCCGGCTCGCCGCAACGGGGAATGCCGGGAGGCATCCGCGTGTGAGAGAAGACGCAGGAGGGCACGATCGCGAACCCTTCCGTATAGCCGTTCCAGGTGTTGCCGGTGATGCCGCGTACCGGCAGCGACAGCATGGCGCGTTGACCTTCGCGCCACGGCTCGGTGTTGCCATAGCGACGCGATTCCAGTTCGGGGGTGCACGGCCTGTCGGGCCGCTCCTTGCACTTGAAGACGTGGCGACCGTCATAGCCGGGAGAGACATCGAGCATCACGGGAATGTCGGTGTGTACCCAGCTCTTCACGAACTGATATTTCCACTTGAGCAATTTCTGGAGCGCGGGCGAGCCCTCCGGCGAGTCGCAGAACTCGTCGAGCCGGCATTGACCGGTATGGATCTCCGGAATGAATGGTTGGATGGCGAGCACCGCGGCCTGGCGCTTCAGGTGGCGTGCCGTTCCGTCATCCGATGGCGTCGGCAGGAATCTCGGACGGCCGCGTTCCGCATGATCCGGCGGCAACACATCCAACGTGAAGCCGATGGCAATTCCGGTCTCGCGAAACACGCGATCGGCGACCCAGGTGAAGCCCTGCGCGAATGTTTCATGTGAGCGTGGCTGTCGCGGATCGAGCTGGTTGGACGCGACATGGATCAACGAGATCACATAGCGCGCCTTGCCGTCCTTGTCGTACATCTGGGTCCATTTCTTCGGCCATTCCGAGCGCGGCCAGGACGCCACCGCGGGTTGACGCAAATAGCGATTGACCAGATCGAGGATCTGCTCGACCAGCTTCGGCGCCGGGTTGTCGCGCGTGCCCGGGAAGTCATCGGTGAAACGATAACCTGGCGAGTTGCCCAATGGTCCCCAGACCTGTTCGCAGCTCTTCTGCCCGATGCGATGGCCATCGTCGTCGAACAGGATGGTCGTCGAGCCGTCCTCGATGTAGGGCGTAATGAGCAGCGGTTTGCCCGCGGCGGCGTCGAACAACTCATTGTGAGCACCGATCGCGGAATGCATCGGCGCCCAGAACGACCAGCGATCCGTATCCGGCGTGCCCCAGTAGGACATGTTCACGACATTGGCGCCGGTCGCCAGCATTTCGTTGAGCGCGCGCTCGCGATTGTCGCCGACGTTGTTGTCGGACCAGCCGAAGTGAGTGTCTCCATCGTCCGGCCAGACGGTGTAGAGACACTTGTTGGTCACCGGCGTCAGGCGCACGCCCCGGATCGGGCCGTCGTACCAGGCTTCACCGGGCATGCCTCGCCACTGGCCGGGGAAGAAGAACAGACTCTTCATCGGCTGGCCTTCGAAGCCGGGATTGGCGAGTGTGCCGGGCGTGCGCTCGGCTGCTGGAGATTGTGTGCATGCAAGCGCCATCAAGGCGCCGTAGAGGAGGGCGCAGAAACTGCGCCCTTGCTGAAGTGCGATCATGGGATGGCTCTCAATATAAATAAGCCGCGCCGGCATTGAAGAAAGAGTTGTCGCCGGGATCGTTGTCTGGGCTCAGCTCCGTGCCGTTGCCGTCTTCGTTCGGCGCTCCTACCACCAGCGTGTCGCAGGAGTCGCTGCAGGCGAGTGATCTGCCGAACTCGTCTCCTTCATCCGGGTTGAAGGCTTTGATATAACGTTTGCGCAGCGGTCCCGCGGACCACGATGTTTCTTCGGCTCGAATCACCACATCCACGGCGCCCCAACCTTCTGCGCTCACCGGAGCATCGAGGCTGCCGTCCACGCCTGCGGCGGTCGACGATTCGTTGGGTGCCCCCACCGCAAGGATCGATCCGTTGCCATCGAGCGCGACCGCGCTTCCATAGTTCGCGCCGGCCAAAGGCCTTGCTGCTTTGATGCGCGCAATATCCATGGAGCCGTCGGCGAGCCTGGTATAAACATACGCGGCTCCTGAACCGTCGCCTTCGTCCCCGTCCTCCCTCGGCGCGCCCACGACGAACGTGGGAACGTTCTTGGCGATCGCGACCGCTGTGCCATAACTGTCGCCAGCGGCGCTGTCCGGCGCCTTGATGCGAGTCGCTTGAGTCCACTCCACCGGCAGTCCCGGGTTGGCGGCCCGGAGGCCGAAGCTGTACACAGCGCCTGAATTCGAGGAGCCATTGTCATCCGGCGGATCGATGCCGTCGCCGCTGCCGTCTTCTCCTGGCGCGCCGACGATGAGGAAAAAATTCTCGCCGCCGCCGATCGCCACGGAATCACCGAAGCGATCGCCCGGCCCGGCATTGGGCGCCTCGAGAATCTGCGGCGTCTGTGGCCAGCGGTTGTCAATGTGGGTGAATGTATATGCGGCGCCCGAGTCGTCGTGATTGGGTGCGCCCACCACCAGCACGCCATCGCCGATGGCAAGGGATT
>JBEVKA010000388.1:0-4674 GCA_040509855.1 Steroidobacter sp. | reverse complement strand
GCTCTCTGGCGCCGTTTCTTCCTTGCGCTCGACGACACGCAGCACGCCGTTTTCGACACTCACATCGAGGCCGAGCACATACTGGCCGTCGTCCACCTGGAAATGATTCTTGCCGTCGCGGACCACGACGCGATCGCCGACGGCGCTGATGCTCAAGCCGGACAGCGGCATCTGTTCCGGCAGATGTTTCCGCAGATCTTCGAGCGACCTAGTGATGCGACGTCGTGAGATCTTCGCTTCGAGCAACGCGCGAGCGGCGCGGAGCACGATCATGTCCTGGAAGGAGAACAGCAGCTGACGCTTGGGCCCGCGAGTCGGCTGCACGAAGCCGGTTTTGATGAGGCCGCGAATGGTACTGCGCGATAGGCGCAGCACACGTTCTACTTCTTGAACGTTGAACGTTTGCACGAAAGAGCGAGGTGAAGGGGTGGGAAAGGCGAAAGTCAGATCGTCCCTGTGACACAGAAGGACGACCGGATTCCGCCGATCCCTAAGCCCTCAGCGCTTGCTGGCCTTGCGAGCTGGCCGTTCCGCCTGTTCGACTCTCTTCGGCGCCTTCCGTGGGCCGAGCTTGGTAGTAGCGACCTTCGCCGTCTCGATCTTTTCCACACTGGCGCCCTTTTCCAGACTCGCACGAAGGGCTTCCATGAGATCGATGACTTTGCCGCCGGTCTCGGGCGGGGCATCGACCACGGAGATCTCCTGGCCTTCCACCTTCTTCTGGATTGCCGCCTCGATGCGTACACGCACGTCATCGGAATAGGCGGTGGGATCGAAACTGTTCGCGGTCTGCTGCTCGATCAATTGTTTCGCGAGCTTCAGCTCCTGTGCTTTCACATCGGGCTTGGCGACTTCGACTTCAGTCGCCGAGCGAACTTCGGTGGCGAAGTGCAGCTGTTGCATGACCAGCACGTCGCCCACGGGGCGAAGTGCAACCAGATATGACTTGCCGCGTGCGGCCCAACGAGCGACGGCGCAGCGCTTGGTGTCCTTCAACGCCTCATTGAGCAGGCCGTATGGTTTGTTGCCGCCCTTGTCGGGCGCGAGGTAATAAGTCTTGTCGAAGTACACCGGGTCGATGGATTCGATGGGCACGAACTCGGCGATCTCCACCGTGTGGGTGCCGATCTCTTCCATCTGCTTGATCTCTTCGCTCGAGAACTGCACGTACTGGTCCTTGGCGAATTCGTAGCCTTTGACCATGTCGTCGCGCTCGACCACCTGGCTGTCCTTGAGACACACGTACTGCTGCTTGAGGCGCGATCCACAACCTTTGTGCAACAGGTTGAAGGAAATGGCATTTGCGGACTGGGTGGCGGTGTACAGCTTGACTGGAATGGCCACCAGGCCGAACGAAATCGTCAACGAACCGATGGAGCGCATGGCCATGAGGGGTACCTTTTCGACCGGGGGCGGTCTATTTTCCAGCTTTACTTCGGAAGGCTTTCGCAAGGCTCTGTTTCGCCGAGAGAACATCATGCCACCGGTCCCCGGTTCTTTCCAAGCGCGATAGCACATTTCGCAATGTGAAATGGCCGGGTTCCGCCGCCTCCAACTCATCCCAGGTCAGCGGCATGGACACCGGCGCCCCCGGCGCTCCGCGGGGGGAATAGGCCACATTGAGTGTCTTACCACGCACGTTCATGTTGTGGTCGATGAAAATTTTGCCGGTGCGTTTCTGGGTGGCCCATTCCATGGTCACTTCGCGCGGATGTTCCTTGAGGACATGCCGCCCGACCATTTCACAGACGTGCCGGACCTCGTCGAAATTCACGGTGCGCTCGATGGGCACGAACACGTGCAGGCCGGTCTTGCCGGAGGTCTTCACGATCGCTCGCAGTGACATGGCCTTGAGTAGGTCGTTGATCCAGAACGCCACGCGCTTGCCCACCGCGAAGCCCTTGGGATTCAGCTCGGGCTCGGCGCCGGCGGCTTCCTTGCCGGAATAGATGTAGGGATCGATGTCGAACACCAGATAGTCCGGGTAATTGAGCACTGATTGCTCCATCGCATCGAGCGAGCTCGCATAGTCACTGCTCTTGCTCACCGAGTCGGAAGCGACCTTGGCGCGCGAGTGCCAGACGTGGAATTCCAACGTTCCGAGCTGTCCCAGCCACAACAGGGTCGCAAGGTTGTGCCCCAGGATGTAATCGTGCGCGCCGTTGATGTGTTCGGAGAACACGCGCACGGTCTCGACGAACTCCGGCCGCTCCTGGTCCCAGTGCTTTTGAAAGAAACGTTCGCCGCCGATGCCTTCGGGCATGCGAATCATGGTCAGCGGCCGGTCGCGTAAATGCGGCAACATGTAAGGAGAAATGCCAGCCAGGTAACGTAAAAGCTCGCGCTTGGTGACCGCAGGCGAGTCGGCCGCGGCCGGCCAATATTCGCGATCGAGATTGGTCAGGCGGATCTTGGCGCCGGCCACGCTCAGCTCCATGCGATTCGCCTTGCCTTCGAGCTGTTCGAGCACCGCTTCGATGTCGTCGTTTGCGGTGGGCTTGCCACTCGCTTTTTTCTTTTTCGCTGGACCTTCCACCACGGCCTCGACATCGATGTCGTCTCGCAATCGCATGAACACCGGTGCGCGCAGATGTCCGCCTTCGGTCCACGCTTCAAAACTCACTTCCGCGACCAGCGTGGGCTCGACCCAGGTGGCTGGTCCATTGAGCGGCGGCTTGGTGACGAAGGGGCAGGTCTTGGTCGTGATCTTGCGCAGCTTGCCGAGCACATCCGCGAGCGACTCGTCGTTGAATCCCGAACCTGCGTGTCCAACGTAGTGCAGCTGATCTTTCTTCCAATAGCCCAGCAACACCGCGCCCAGCGAGGCCCGACTGCCTTTGCCCTTGGTGAAGCCGCCGATCACGAATTCGGAGGTTTTGAATGCTTTGTACTTCAACCAGGCCGCCGAGCGACGGCCGGTGGAATAGATACTGTCCTTGCGCTTCGCGATGGTGCCTTCGAAGCCGGCGGCGAGGCTGGCTTCATGGAGTTGCTCGGCATCGTCGGACGCGTGAATCAGCTGGAGGTGTTTGGCCGGAAGCAAACATTGCGACAGGTAACGGCGGCGCTGCTCATACGTCGCGCCCCGTAGATTGATGCCAGCGAAATGCAACAGATCGAAACAAATGAAAATCACCGGCGACGTGCGCTGCGCCTCGGTCAACTCCTTCGATCCCTTCGATTGCGCGCGATTCTGCAGGAGGTTGAAGGACGGTCGACCGTTTTCGTCCAGCGCCACGACTTCACCATCCAGGATCATGGCGTCGACGCATTGAGCTTTCAGCTCGGCGATCAGCTCGGGAAACAGCGCGGTGTAGTCCTGCCCGCGGCGTGACTGCAAATACACGGAGTCGCCGTCGACGAAAGCGATGATGCGATAGCCATCGAGCTTGGGTTCGAACGACCACTGGGGATCGGATTGCAGCTGTGCGCCCGGTTCCGCCAGCATGGGCTCGATTTCCTGCGGCATCTGTTCGCTCGGCCCGGTGGGCGCGAGTTCCACGGCGGCGAGGCGTTCCCGATTTGGGCTGTCGGCTACGTCGTCGAGCGTGTCGCCGGTGAGCACCGAAGTATTGTGGGCAAGCAAATCGTCGCCGCCGACGTAAGCGTCCTTGTGCTTAATCAACAGCCATTGTTTGTCGGTGGTCGTGCGCACCAGCGCGAACGATCCCTTGAGCTTGATGCCGCGAAGAAAGAAACTGATCTTGCCGCGTTGATATTCGGCGCGCAGACGTTTCTCGGCCTGGACGCGATCGTCGAATGCATATTCGCCGCCTTCATCGGGTGAATACACGCCACAGTCCCAAACGATCACATTGCCCGCGCCATAATTTTTTTCGGGAATCACGCCTTCGAACGAGGCGTAGTCGAAGGGATGATCCTCGACTTCAACCGCCAGGCGTCGTTCGCCGGCGATCAGCGAAGGCCCCTTGGGCACGGCCCACGACTTGAGCACGCCATCGAGTTCGAGCCGGAAGTCATAGTGCAGGCGACGGGCGGCGTGTTTCTGGACGATGAACAGCAGCGGGCCCTGGCGACCCGCAGGCACGGCAGGCGCCGGTTCGGGCGTTTTCGCGAAGGTGCGCTTTTGTGCGTACTTGTCCAGAGGTCGTTTCATGCCGAGTGAATTCTGGCCTGTTTACTCAAGACGCGGAAGCGCCCCTGTTGCCGACATCGTGGCATCGAACTTATCGGTCCGATCAAGCATTGAGGAGTGCCTTTCCCCACCAGGCGGATGCCTTGCTCGCACCAGACGCGCCGTTTCACATCGTCAGCAACGCTGGCTCGGGCTCCAAAGACGCCCACGAGTCCCGGGGACAGATCGAAGCCGTGCTGAAAGCGGCGGGGCGGCCCCACCAATTCATTTTGATCGAAGATCCCAGTGAGCTGGCGTCGATTGCCAAGCGAGCAGTGGATGCGGCGATCAAGAGCAATGGGGCGGTGGTCGTGGCCGGCGGCGATGGCACCATCAACTCGGTGGTGCAGGCAGTGCTGCCGACCCGGCGGCCGTTCGGCATCATTCCGCAGGGGACGTTCAACTATTCGAGTCGTGCCCATAACATTCCGCTCGACACGACCGAAGCGACGCAATCGTTGCTGACTGCGCACATCAAGCCGGTGCAAGTGGGATTGGCCAATGACCGCGCGTTCCTGGTGAACGCCAGCCTCGGGCTG
>JBEVKA010000387.1:0-9576 GCA_040509855.1 Steroidobacter sp. | reverse complement strand
AGCGAAGATGAAGCATTCACGACCACACTGAGTCTCGCCAATCGCGGTCTCACGCTCGCGGACTCCAAAGTTGCTGTCGCCACGTTCGATCCCGCCAAAGCGTTCGGCTTCTCGGCGTTCGGGCCGCTGAAGTTTCGCGTGGTGAGCAAAGGTGTCGCGGGTGATTGGCAACCGCTGGTGACACTGGTGCGACTACCGGTGCTGCAGGCTCTGCAATGTCCCGCCGCCGCCGAACAGACCTGCAAGCTCACCGGCTCGAATCTGTTCCTGGTCGATTCCGTCGCCAGCGATCCAGAATTCAAACAAGCCGTCGAGGTGCCGGACGGCTTCCCAGGCCGTGCCCTGCCGGTGCCGCGTCCGGGCAAGACTGGTCTGTATATAAAGCTTCGCGACGATCCCAAGGTGGTCAATGTCGCTGCACTCGCCGCGGAGGAGCTGCCGACTCAGCCCACCGCCGCGGTTCAGGAGCCCACGCCAACAGCCGTCGACTCCGCCTTGCCACAGTGATCCGTTGCATGGGGATGACCCCGGCCTGTGATACTTCCCGGGCTCTATCGTATAAACGATATGAGCCCTGGACAGGCAATCATGGACCGCGCGATGGCATGGCACCCGCTGGGGGAAGTCGACTGGGACGCCGCATACAAGGATCAGCTGCCGCGCGTCTATAACTATTTGCGCTTCCGCCTCGGCAACGAGTCCGACGCGGAGGAGCTGACTTCTCTCACCTTCGAAAAAGCCTGGCGCAGCCGGAAATTATATCGGCGCGATCTCGCCGGCTTCTCGACCTGGCTGTTCACGATCGCGCAAAACGCCGCGACCGATCACATCCGCACGCGTCGCCCGCACCTGCCGCTGGAAGCGGCAATGGAAATCGTCACGCTCGACACGCCGCATGACGACGCCGAGTTCGATTCGAACCTCGCGCGGCTGGCGGCTCTGATGCAGCACTTTTCGCAACGGGACAAGGAGCTGGTGGCGCTGAAATACGGCGCCGATCTCACCAATCGCCAGATCGCGCGCCTCACCGGTTTGAGCGAATCGAATGTCGGCACGCTCTTGCATCGGGCAGTGCGCGAGCTGCGTTCGGGCTGGGAATCGCGGGAGAGCAGCCATGAATGACGACTTCCTGCGACGCGCGCGTCGGCCGCCTTCCGCCAGATTTGCGAATGACCTCAGGGAGCGGCTGCGAGAACAGGAGTTCGCCGAAACATCGCGACGTCGTCCGGGTTGGCGACTGCTGATTGTGCCGCTGCTCGTCGCGGGGACGGCGCTTGCCACGGCGACCTATCTAACAATGCGCGATGCGCCGCTGCCATCGTCATCAGCAACGCCAGCGACTCAAACGCATACCGATGCCGCGCCATCAGACGCGAGACGCGGCGTCTCGATTCGGGCGAATCGAACAGGTGTCACAACGCATCCGGAGACTGGGGCGTACTCACCATCAATCAAGGCCGCGTCGTCAACGAGTGCGGTCAATGGCACGCATGAGAATGGAAGTGCACCTGCCGACTCGACATCGAGTGGCCGAACGACAGCGAACACCTCCGGCTCGGCATCACACCCGGGCGCATTGATGCCGCCGGGCGTCCGCGTCCTGGTGACGCCCAATCTGGCCCGGATCGTCAAAGAAATGTCGCCGCGATCGTGGCGAACTTCGCCCTCGTGGTTCGACGTCGACACCACGGGAACTGCCCTGCGCGCACTCTGCACTGGAGCGCCGGAGCTGCGACCGGACGTGGTCATTACCTCTCGGCGCATCAGTAAGGACGAGTTGCGACCCTGCGATGAGGGCGGCCTCGATGGAGTGTTGGAAGCAATCCTCGGCCACGTCGCCATCGTCGTTACACGCGCCAAGTCGGGCGAGCCCATGCCATTGTCGGCTGAGACTCTGCGTCGCGCGATTTTGAAACGAGTGCCGGCGCCCGACGATCCCACTCGCTTCATTCCCAATCCTTATTCGCATTGGAACCAGATCGATCCGTCGCTGGAAGCTCGACGCATCGAAGTGCTTGGCCCGGCGCGAGACTCGTCCGAATTTCAGGTGCTCATCGCAGCGCTGCTGGAGCCCGCCTGCGCGGCCGGACCGGCCAGCGACCGAAGCGAGCATGAGCCAGCGTGTCACGAACTGCGCGACGACGGCTTCTATACGACGGCCCGCTTCGACGGCACTTTCATCCGTCAACGACTGTGGTCCGACCCCAGCGTCGTCGCCGTTCTCGACTATCGGTTCTACGCAGCCAACAGCGCCGACCTGCTGAGCCTGCTCACCGGCGCCGCGCCGACGCGCGAGAACATCGTGAATGGCAGTTACCCGTTGGCGCGCACACTTCGTTTGTATGTCACTCGCTTTCGCAGTTCACACGCGCCACCGGTGAGTCAACTCGTGCATGAGTATTTGCGTGCGCAAGCCAACTCGCGAAGTGACGTGGTGATCGCACCGGACGGCGCCACCGGCTCCCAGTGGCCACCTCGCCCCGCACCGTTGAACCCAGTGAAGCTGAACTGAGCCCAAGGAGATCTCATGAGCATCCGGAACGTATGCATCATCGCCGTCATCGTCGCGTTCGGGCTCGAGCCGGCGGTCTCGGCCGAGTCGACGACCGTGAAATCGGACACTGTCCCGATCGCGACCGTGCTGTCGGCAGTAGCCGAGCGCACCGGCAAGAAATTCATCGTCGATCCTCGCGTTCAAGGCGATGTCCTGCTGCGAGAGAATCCCGCGTCATTGTCGTACGACGATTTCCTGGTGCTGATGCAGGTGCATGGTTTCGCCGCCGTCACCAATGGCCAATATGTGCGCGTGGTGCCGGAAGCAGTCGTGCGTCAACTGGCGCTGCCAACGGCCACCGACGACAAACATCCGCTGGCGGAGTACGTCAACAGAATCGTGCCGGTGAAGAGCGTGCCCGCCGCCATGCTGGTGCCACTGCTGCGACCACTCATCCCACAACAGGGACATCTGGTCGCCCTCCCCTGCACCAACGATCTGCTCATCGTCGATACGTTCGGCAACATTCAGCGACTGGAAAAACTCATCAAATCGCTGGACCGCGGCGAGCCGTACGCGCCGACCAAATGCACGATCAGCGCGACCGAGAAGCGTGGCGACGCTTGAGCTATTTCAGGACCGGCGGATTGATTGCGACGACGCGGCTGTCGCGCATTTCCACGCTGCCGCCGAGAAAGCTGTTGGTATCGATTTCGAGCGCATAGAAAAGGATTCGCCCGGCGCCATCGGACGCCGGGCGCGTCGATGATGGCGGCCCGAGCGCCTCGATCACTTGCAATTCACTCATGCCGACGCGCAGCCGCTGCCAGTTTCTCGACTGCAACCACAACGGTGAACTCGAAGGCGCAGCCGCACGCTCTGGCTCTCTCGGCGCCGAAACCGTTGCCCCTCCCGACTGGCGCCGCAGCTCGGCAATGTCCCTCGACAGATCGCGCACTTGCTGTTCGAGCCTGCGCACGTCCTGTTCGAGCTTGATGACTTTGTAATCGTCCGCCGCAGCAGCGAGCTGCGACAGCAGCAACATCATCAGCGTGGCAGCGACCTGAAAGGCTTTCATGAAAGCATGATGCACAACTCGCCCCAGAACATCCATCTTGGCGACATCCAGCTTCGGTACATGGACGTTGGCGGGGTTTGCAGCGATATTACGATTGCTCTACGCGAGCCAACCCTAACCAGGAATAATCAACAAGGAGTCGAAGTATGCGGATGAATCAACTATTGGCGGTCGGAGTGCTGGCCCTGAGCTCCAGCATCGCCATGGCGGGACGCGTGCAGCTCGCACCAGTGATAGTGACCTTGAATGCCGATGGCTCGGGATCGGCGAACGGCAACATGGCCCAGGCGCGCGCTGCCGCCAACGACGTCGAATACATCGGCTGCGGCGTGCGCAAGTCGGCCACATCGAATGGCGTCATCACTTTCGCTTTCTGCCAGGCCGCCGATGCCGCGGGAAATACCGCGTACTGCTATACCGACAATGCCGAACTGGTGGACGCGATCAAGAGCGTCGCCGACTACTCGTTCGTCACCTTCAGTTGGAACACCGAAGATCAGTGCCGCTTGATCGGCGTGTCGACGCAGTCCTTTTATATTCCCTGACCTCATCGCTCCCCGCCGCGGCCCAAAATCGCAGCCCCACGGGCCGCGGCGGGAGCTGTTACCAAACCGTCAGTGATCGAGCCGCTTGAGCAATTCCTTGGTCGGGATGCCGTCGTACGGCTGGATCTTGTATTCGCCCGGCGAACCGTACTCGAACGTGACGTGATAAGTCGTGGCCGCCTTGGTGTCCACGCGCAGCTTGGTCGGATCCTTCATGACGTACATGCCGTTGTCCATTCGCACGGCTATTTCATGCGAGCCGGGCTCGACCCGCACTTTGTCGCGCACGCCATCGAGGAACGCATCGTTCGCGATGGTGACGCCTGAGTGAAGCTTGCTGCCATCGATCGAAACGATCTGCACGTCGTCATCACTGATGATCCACGCGCTCTGCTCTGGCGTCAGCGCTTGAGCGCCTGGCGACACGATATCCACCGCCGCGCAACCACCGAGAACCGAGAACAACGAACCGACCATCGCGAAGCGCATCGCCCGTAGCATATAAATTCCGTTTCAGGTTGTTTTCAGACGCGCACGAGTATGCGACGCACGGCAGCGAGCTGGCCGTGACAGTCATCACAGGAGCGACGGCGAATGTTTGCTAGGGCTGCGACTTATCGGCAGCAGCCCACCTAAAACCGGCAGCCATCAGAAGCGCACGCGGGCGCCGAAGTAATATTGGCGGCCGGTGTTGTGATACAGGACCACGCGATCGTCGGCGTCGATATAGAAGTCCTGGAACTCGTCGGTGAGATTGAGCGCTTCCAGGGTCAGCGACACCGCGTCGGTTAACTTATAAGAAGCGGACGCATCGACGGTGAGCGAGTCGTTCACGCCCTCTTCCGTGCTGCTCTCGCGGGCGCCACCGGCGAACGCAGTGACATAACCCGAGCGATACGACACCGAGGTGCGCAGGCTCAGCCGTTCATCTTCATAGAACAACGTTGCGTTGGCAGCGTCCTTGGAAAGATTGGTCAGCGGGCCGCTCACCGGCGCGGTACCGCCCGGCCCGGGATAGTCGATGTCGGCGTCCACATAGGTGTAGTTGGCGAGGATGCCGAGATTGGACAGGAAGCCGGGCAGGAAGCGCAGCTGATGCTGATAGTTCAGCTCCACGCCATTGATCTCGCCGCCGTCGCCGTTAACGACGCGGCGATATTCGAACAGATCGCTCGCCTGCACGTTGGTGCCGTCGAGCAGGCTCAACGGCAGGCCGAGTTGTGAGAACGGCACCGAGTCGGCGATGTTGGTGCCGCTCAAAGTGCTGATATCTTTCTGGAACACGCCGAGCGAGAGCAGCGAGCCGGGCGCGAAATACCATTCGGCCGCGAGATCGAGATTGGTCGCCTTGGTCGGATCGAGGAACGGATTGCCAGTGTTATAGACGCGGTTCGACGGCAGGATGGTCAGCGAGCCGCCGGGTGACAACGAGCCGAGGCCCGGCCGCGTGATGACCTTCGCGGCACCAAAGCGCAACACCACATCATCCGTCAGCTCGGCTGCGAGATTGAAGGCGGGCAACCAATTGCCGTACTCGCGCTCGACGCGCAGCGGGCTGATATCGATCGAGCCGTCGGGATTCGTGATCGCGGCGTAGCCCAATGTATCTTGTTCGGTACGCGCGTAGCGCAAGCCGATGTCACCTCGCAAATTGATCGATCCCACCGGGAAATCGAAGTTCGCCTGCAGGAAGCCGGCGTAGACATCTTCCTTCACCGAAGTCCAGTTGCTGCGCGCGGTCGCGTTCTCGATGCCGTATGTACGGAAATCGACGGTCTGGCCGTTGAGCGTGGTGACGCACTCACAATACAGATTCAACTGCTGCACGAAGGTATCGTAGTCGGGAATGATGTAGCTGCTGGCGTTGGGATCGCCCGTCAGCGCACTGAGCGAAGTGGTCCACTGACGCATCTGATCCGCCGTCAGCGTCGGCACCTGCGTCTCCGCGACATTACGTCGGTACTCGCGGCTGTCGTATTCGAACTTGCGCCCCTCGCCACCGAACGTCAGACGCACAGCGGGCAACACAGTCCAATCCGCCGCGAGCTTGGCGCTGGTGAATTCGTTATCCGCGAAGTGTCGACGCAGGCGCAGGTCCGAAATACCGTTGGTCATGGACCACGCCGCCGGATCGTTGGGATTGAAACCCAGGCCGATCACTGGCTCGCGATCGTCGGCGCGATAGTCCCACGAGTAGCCGTCGCTGTTGGCGCGATCCAGCGTGATCGTGGTCTGTATCGGATTGCTGAACTCGGACTGCGCATGGCCGAGGAACGCGGTCGTCTTCAGGCTATCTGAAACCTCATATTCGAATGCGGCCGTGTACTGCTGGAACACGGTCTCCAGTTCGTCGTAGCGCGACTCGACGCGCATATCCACATCGTCGAACGAGCCATACACCAGTTCGTTCTGACCGTTCACCACGCCGTCGCGAATGATCGTGAACGGCTTGCCGCCCGCCGAGGCGGTGCGACTGAAAGACAATGCTTCGATGTAATTTTCGGCGCGAGTGGTATCGGCGTCCGAATACAACGCGTCGATGGTCAGCAGTGCGCGATCGCTCGCACGCCACTGAAACGCGCCCGTCACGCCGAGACGCTCGATCTCATACTGCCAGTTGTCGTAGCGAGGAATGCGAGGATGGTAGATCAGCTGGTCCCAGTTGCTGCCATCACCGGCAGGCGTGCGGTTGATCTGCGTGACTGTATAACCAGGCAATGTGGATGCGGCGCTGAAGCCGCCGTTCGCACCGGACGGGCCCCATCGCACCGTGCTGTGACCTTCCTCCAGCACATTGCGCTCGGACCATGCGACAGAGACGAGCGCGCCGAGTGTCGACTCGGCGTTCTGCCAGCTGACCAGGCCTGCGAGACGCGGATCGGTTTCTTCCGACAGATCGTTGTAACCGCCCTGCGCGGAGCCGGCGATCACCAGCTCATCGTTGAAATCCAACGGACGCGCAGTTTGCAGATCGACCGTGGCGCCGAGCGAGCCTTCTTCCACATCCGCCGACGCGGTCTTGCGCACAGTGATGGAATTGAACAGCTCGGATGCGAACACGTTGAAGTCGAAGCCACGGCCACGATTGACGCCACCGTTCGCGTCCGCGCCGCCAGTGGTCGCCACTGCTTCCATGCCGTTGATACGCACTCGTGTGAAGTCGGGGCCGAGGCCGCGCACCGATAACGCTCGACCTTCACCGCCATCGCGTGAGATCGCCACGCCGGGCACACGTTGAATGGATTCGGCGAGATTGTTGTCGGGGAAGTCGGCGATGTCCTCGGCCTTGATGACGTCGACGACGCCGCTCGCGGCGCGCTTCTCGTCCTGGGCGGCATTGACGCTGCTGCGAAAGCCGGTCACCACGACCTCTTCCAAACCATCTTCGCTGCTAGCTGTGTTGTCCGAACTGGATGCCTGGCCCGTGTCCTGAGCGGCGACGGGACCGGCGCAAAGTGCCGCGATCGCCAGCGCCAAAGCTTTTCGGCCGGCCCATGGCATGCGCCACGGATCACGATGGAACGAGTGTGACACGTTACTATTCCCCCAAGCGCGGACGCCGCGGGACGCGAGCGTCTTCGAATCTTTGAGTCCGCCCCGGGTCGCCGGGGAATTCGGCCTGGGCATCACACTAGCCTCGGGTCGGGCGCGAGGCGAATTCCATGTCGGCATCGGATGATGCGCCTTTGGCAATGATGGCTCGATGCTCGGGGAGTAGCATCGAGCCGCGGCGCTACATTCATCCAGAACCAGAACGAGCGGCAGGAAACGACGGGGGAACGAGTGACGAACGCTTTCACGGCCGAGCAACGCACGCGAGTGCGCTACTTCATCATTTCCTTCATTTTCATCGTCACGTCGCTCAACTACGCCGACCGCGCCGTCTTTTCCATCGCGGGCGCCTCGGCTTCCAAGGAACTCGGTCTGTCGCCGGTCGATACCGGTTACATCCTGTCGGCCTTCGCGTGGGCCTATGCGTTCGCGCAGATTCCCGGCGGAGCGTTGCTGGATCGATTCGGCACCAAGCGCATCTATGCCGGCGCGATCGCGCTGTGGTCGGTCTTTACGTTCCTGCAGGGATTCGCCGGCTTCGTCGCCGGCCTGTCGGCCATCAGCATGCTGTTCGTCATGCGGTTCCTGGTCGGGCTGGCCGAAGCGCCGTCTTTTCCAGGCAATGCCCGCATCGTCGCCGCCTGGTTTCCGAGCAGCGAACGCGGCACGGCGGCGGCGATCTTCAATTCCGCACAGTACTTTTCACTGGTCGCGTTCGCGCCGCTGATGGGTTGGATCGTGCATCACTTCGGCTGGCGCGCGGTGTTCTATGTGATGGGCGCTCT
The DNA here is from genome assembly GCA_040509855.1 of Steroidobacter sp. GTDB lineage: Bacteria > Pseudomonadota > Gammaproteobacteria > Steroidobacterales > Steroidobacteraceae > Steroidobacter. Next base: position 1,122 of record JBEVKA010000387.1, on the reverse strand, counting down.
GGGAGTGCTGGCGGCGTACGCGTTCGTGAAAGTCATTCACGACCCGGTGAAACATCCGCGCATCAACGCAGCCGAGCTGCAATACATCGAAAGCGGCGGCGGCCTGGTCGCGCTGGATCAGGCCCCAGGCGGCAAGACCAGCCAGTTCACCTGGTCCAATGTGAAACAACTGCTGACCAACCGCATGCTGGTCGGCATCTACATCGGCCAGTACTGCATCAACGTGCTGACCTATTTTTTCGTGACCTGGTTTCCGCTGTATCTGGTCAAGGAACGCGGCCTGAACATTCTGCAGGCCGGATTCGCCGCCGCCGCTCCCGCGTTGTGTGGATTCATCGGCGGCGTGCTGGGTGGCTATGTTTCGGACTGGCTGCTGAAGCGCACCGGCTCGCTCACCATCGCGCGTAAGACGCCGCTGCTGATCGGCATGCTGCTGGCGACGCTCATCATCGCGTGCGTCTACATCGAACAGGAATGGCTGGTAGTCACCGTGATGGCGATCGCTTTCTTCGGCAAAGGTATCGCTTCGCTCGGCTGGCCGGTGATCTCGGACGTTTCTCCCAAGCAGCTGGTGGGCCTCACTGGCGGCGTGTTCAACATGTTCGGCAACTGCGCCGGCATCGTCACACCCATCGTGATCGGTTATCTGGTCGCGGCCAGTGGCTCGTTCGACAGCGCGCTGATCTTCGTCGGCGTGCATTGCCTGCTGACCATCTTCGCGTACTTCGTGATCGTCGGCCCGATCCGCCGGCTGGAATTGAAGTGATGCGCAAGCTCGATCGCCGGGAGTTCATCGCGGGCGCAGCCGCTGTATGTGCGTCTCCGGCGTTCGCTGACGGTGACACGCCACTGGAGATTGCAACGCCGATGCGGCCGCCGGAATGGGCGTTGCTACAGCGAGAACTGTTGCGCGTGCAGACGGAAGCGTGCGAGGCGTTCTTCGCACGTTACTTCGATGATCGAGGTTACATGCGCGCGTTCGAGCGCTGGGGCGCGAATGACGGCCCCGATGACGCGATCGAGAGCGTCAACGATTGGGCACTACTGCATGCTCTGGGCGGTTCCGATCGCATCCTCGAACTGTATCGAACCGCGTGGGAAGGACATCTGCGCCAGTACTCA
>JBEVKA010000386.1:0-4345 GCA_040509855.1 Steroidobacter sp. | reverse complement strand
ACGCCATCATGGCCGTCTCCTCAGCGCCAATTGCGCCTGCTCGCGGTCGCTGAACGAACGACGTTCCTCGCCCACGATCTGATAGTCCTCATGGCCCTTGCCGGCGATCAGCACCACATCGCCCGCACCACTGTCGGCAATGGCACGCGCGATCGCAGCTGCACGATCGCGCTCGACGATGACTTTGTCCGGCTGAGCCAGGCCTTTGAGAATGTCGGCGACGATCACGTCGCCGTTTTCGGTGCGTGGATTGTCGTCGGTGACAATCACGCGATCCGCCAGACGTTCGGCGATCGCACCCATTAGAGGTCGTTTGCCCGGATCACGATCGCCGCCGCAGCCGAACACGCACACCAACTTGCCGCTGCGATGTTTGCGCACGGCGAGCAGCGCTTTTTCCAATGCGTCGGGCGTGTGGGCGTAGTCGACGATGGCGAGCGGACGGCCCGGCGCAGTGAGCGTTTCCATGCGACCCGGCGGCGCGGTGCAATTCTCAAGCGCGCCAATCGCCTGCTGCATGGACACGCCGCTGGTCAGCAGCGTCGCCAGCACCGCGAGCAGATTCTCGACATTGAAGTCGCCGACGAAGCGCGAGCGCAAAGTGCCCTCGCCCCAGCTGCCGCCGAAAGTGATATCGAGGCCGTTCGGCCCGGCGCTCACATTGCGAGCGAACAGTTGTTTCGGCTCGCCTTCGGCACTGAGCCAGCGAGCGTCCAATGCGATCGGACCAGAGCGACTCAACGCCACCAAGCAGGTGTGCGCCACGCGCGTTGCAAGCTCACGACCGAAGGCGTCATCCACATTGACGATGGAGTAGCGCAGGCACGGCCATCGGAACAAATGAGCCTTGGCCTCGCCATACGCTTCCAGCGTGCCGTGATAGTCCAGATGATCGCGTGTGAGATTCGTGAACACGGCGGTGTCGAATCGCACGGCGTTGACGCGCGATTGAACCAGCGCATGCGAGGAAACTTCCATGGCGAGGCAACGCGCGCCTTCGTCACGGAGCTCGGCCAACTGACGATGAACCGTGATGGAATCCGGTGTCGTCAACGAACCTGAATGCAACGCGTCGACGCGGCCGTAGCCCAGCGTGCCGGCATAGGCGGAAGTCACATTCAACTGCTGCAAGGCTGCGGCGATGACATGCGCGGTGGTGGTCTTGCCGTTGGTGCCAGTCACACCGATGGTGCGCACCGTCGACGACGGCGCATCGAAGAACCAATCGGCGATCGCGCCGAGCCAACGTGTCAGCTGAGGCACGGCGACGAGAGCAACACGCTCAGGCACACGTGGCGGAGTCACGCCTTCGACTGGCTCCCACAAAATCGCGCGCGCGCCGGCTTTCACTGCTTGATCGGCAAAGCTGATGCCGTGCATGCGCGTGCCAGGCAATGCGACGAACGCAGCGCCCGGGCGCACGGCACGGCTGTCGATCGTGAGATCGGTGATGGAAATATCGGCCGGCACGAAATCAGCGGACGACACCGCGCTGTCCGCGAGCAGCGCTCGCAGATTCTTGTTACGCACGTTGTCGGACCGGGTGTTCATCGTGATTTGCGCGGTTGCAGACCTCATGGTTGCGACATGTTTATTGCGGGCTTGCCTGCACCAACGTCGTGGCGGGCAATCGATCCAAGCCGTCTGGCGGCACGCCCAACAAACGCAGCGCTCCCGCCATCACGTTGGCGAATACCGGAGCGGCAACGTCGCCGCCGTAGTACTGCGTGCCGCTCGGCTCGTCGATCACGACGATCGCGGCCAGACGCGGATGACTCGCCGGCACCACGCCACCAAACGAAGCCTTGCGACGCTCGGTTGAATAAGAACCTGCATCAGCAGTCCATGCGGTACCTGTCTTGCCGGCGACGCGATAACCAATCAGCGCGGCACGCTTGCCGCTGCCGTCCATGGAAACGACCGACTCCATCATTTCCAACAATTCCTTGGCGACGCGCGGATCGATCACGCGCTCGCCCGCCACCGGCTCATCGACCTTGCGCAAGGTCACGGGACGCTTGACGCCGTACGCGCCGAGCGTCGCGTAAGCACGCGCCAACTGCAGCGGCGTGACGGACAAACCGTATCCATAGGAAACAGTCGCCTGACCGATCTTTCGCCAGTGCGAGGAGTCGTTGAGCAGGCCCGCGGATTCGCCGGGAAAACCGCTGCCGGTGACTTCGCCGAAGCCGAACGCGGACAGCGTGTCGCGCATGGATTTGGGCGACAGGTTCATCGCCATCTTTATCATCCCGACGTTGCTCGACTTCGCCAGCACCGTGGTCAGCGAGATGGCGCCGAGGTTGTGCTTGTCTGGAATTCTCTTGATGCCCACATGCACGAAGCCCGGCGAGGTGTCGATGATGGTATTGGCGTGATAGCGACCGGACGCGATGCCAGCAGCAGCGATGAACGGCTTGATGCTCGAGCCGGGTTCGAAGATGTCGGTGACGGCGCGATTGCGATAACGCGACGCCGCGACCTGATCCCGGTCGTTCGGGTTGTAGGCCGGCTGGTTCACCATCGCCAGCACTTCGCCGGTCTCGATGTCGAGCACGATCACCGTACCGGCCTTGGCGCGATGTTCCTGGACCGCGGCTTTTAGTTCGCGATATGCCAGGTACTGGATGCGCAGGTCGATGCTCGTAATCAGGTCGCCGCCAGGATGCGGAGCGCGGATGCTTTCCACGTCTTCCACCGTGCGGCCGAGCCGATCCTGAATGACGCGTTTCGCACCCGGCTGGGCGCCGAGCCAGCGGTCGTACGCGAGTTCCAGGCCTTCCTGTCCGATGTCGTCGTACTTCTTGGTGAAGCCGAGCAAGTGGCCAGTGACTTCGCCCGCCGGATAGAAGCGCTGATACTCACGCAGCAGATACACGCCGGGAATTTTCAATTCCGCGACCTGAGCGGCGTCGCTCGGACGCATGTGACGCACGAGATAAACGAATTCGCGATCGAGGTTGCTGGTGATGACTTGAGTCAGCCACTTCTTGTCGCGGTTCAACGCTTCGGCGAGGCGCGGAATCTGGTCCGCCGCCTTCATCACTTCCGGCGGACACGCCCACACGGTGTCGACTGGCGTGCTGGCAGCGAGCGGCTCGCCGTTGCGGTCGTAGATGCTGCCGCGATTAGCGGTGAGCTTCGCCACACGCGTGTAACGAGCATCGCCCTGACCTTCCAGAAATCCATCGTCGAGAAGTTGCAAATCCACCGCGCGCGCGACCAGGCCGGTGGCAATCAGCACCAGCGCAGTCAGTACCAGGCGCAGCCGCGAACGGTACTGCTCCTGCGAGAACTGTTTGGATTCGTCGCGGCGGATCATGGCTTGACGATGCGCACCTCATCGGGCCGCGGCACGACCATCTCCAGGCTCAAGCGCGCGGTTTGTTCGACACGCCCGTGCATCGCCCAGGCGCTCTGCTCCAGCTTCAGCTGGCCCCATTCGATATCGAGCGCGTCGCGCTCGGCATGCAGCGCCTGCAACTCGATGAACGAGCTGCGCGCCTGATGTTTGCTCCAGACGACGGAGATCGCGGCGGCGAGCAACGCTCCCCACAGCACGATCATTGCGAAGCGCGAACTGTTGCTCATGCCGCCACCCTTTCCGCCACTCGCAACACCGAGCTGCGCGACCGAGGATTCGCCGCGATCTCTTCTTCGCTCGGATGAATCGCCTTGCCGACGCGTTTCAGCTTCGGACGCGCGTGCGCCGGCACGTCGGGCACGCCGGCGTACACGGGATCTTCTTGCGAGTGCTGTTGCATGAAACGTTTGACGAGCGTGTCTTCGAGCGAATGAAAACTGATCACGCACAGACGCCCTTGAGGCGCCAGTGCGGCGAGGCTGCCGTTGAGCGCAGCGCGTATTTCCTCGAACTCCTGGTTCACTTGAATACGAATGGCCTGAAACGTCCGCGTCGCCGGATGTTTGCCCGGCTCGCGCGTGGGAATTGATCGAGCAACGATGTCCGCCAGCTGCGCGGTTCTAACAATCGGCGCTTCACGACGGGCATTGACAATGGCCCGCGCAATGCGCTTGGCGAATCTTTCTTCGCCGAAGTCACGAATAATCCGAGCAATGTCGTGCTCCGGAGCCTTTGCTACGAAGTCCGCGGCGCTCGCGCCGGACGAATCATCCATTCGCCTGTCGAGCGGACCGTCCTGCATGAAGCTGAAACCGCGCGACGCATCGTCCAACTGCGGCGACGACACTCCGAGATCGAGCAGAACGCCGTCGATGGCGCCCGCCAGCCCCATTTCCGACATCACCGCGCTCAACCGCGAAAAAGCACTGCTCACCAAAGTCATCCGCCCATCGTTGGCGAAGCGTTCGCGCCCGGCCGCTA
>JBEVKA010000385.1:0-6000 GCA_040509855.1 Steroidobacter sp. | reverse complement strand
GCGCGGCCAGGAACATGCCGGCAACGGCCGTGAACATTATCAACAACACCACGCGCGGCTTGCCCAGCTCGTAGTAATCGCGCCAGGACGCGGCGGGGTGAAGGGAGGAGGTTTCCACGGGCCGGGATTCTACAGGGAAGCGGTTAGCGGTTGGCGGTTGGCGGTTAGTCAGAGATTGCATTTCGAGACCAACCGCTAATCCGAGACCAACCGCTAACCGCTAACCGCCAACCGCTATCTGAGTAATCGGTTCATGCGCACTGTCGCCAGCAACAGCAAGGCCGCGACACCGTTGTGGGCCGTGGCCAACGACAGCGGCACTGCTCGCATGACCATTACCGGCCCGAGGATGAGCTGCGCGATTAGCGCGACGCCGAGCACGATTCCAGCGGTGCGCACCGCTGGCGATGCGCCTCGACGCCACGCCAGGAAGCTCAGCACACCCAACATGATCGCCGCCGCGATCGCGCCGAGCCGGTGAACGAAATGGATGGCGACGCGCGCCGGATGATCGAGCACACCGCCCTCGTAATCGATGCCCAGGCCGCGCCACAGGACGAATGCGTCCTTGGCGTCCATCTGGGGCCAGAAGCTGTTCTGACAGGTCGGAAAGTCCGGGCACGCCAATGCGGCGTAATTGCTGCTGGTCCAGCCGCCGAGCGCGATCTGCAGCGCCAGCACCAGCAAGCCGGCGCCGGCCAGTGTGCGCAGATTGCCGGACGACGCTCGATCCGCCGGCTCGCTCGGACGCATCGCCAGCCACGCGAGCAGCGACAGCGTGGTGAGCCCGCCGATCAAATGCAAAACCACGATCAGCGGCTTCAACAGCAGCGTGACCGTCCACATGCCGAGCAGGCCCTGAAAAATCACCAGTGCGACCAGCGCGATCGGCAACATCACCGGCTGCTGCGGATCCCGCCGATTGGCGATGGCCAGCCCGGCGAGTGCCAGGATCAGCAGGCCCAGGCCGGACGCGAAGTATCGATGCACCATCTCCTTGATGGCCTTGTGATACTCGAACGGCCGGTGCGGAAAGGCTTCGTTGGCGGCGTCGACATTCTCCGCCGCGCTACCGGCGCTCAAATGTCCGTAGCACCCCGGCCAGTCCGGACAACCGAGCCCGGCCGCGCTCAGGCGCACCCACGCGCCCAGCACCACGACCACGAGCGCGAGCAGCACGCCGGCCAGTGCCAGGCGGCGAAACAGAATCAAGCGTGATGTCATGAAGCGGCAGCGACGGCAGACATGGGCGGGGCGCAATCATAGTCGTTGCGCCCGCCAGTGTGTTTTGAGTTGTGCGTCGTGTTCTTACTCAGTGAACGAAAGAAGCGATGCGCGTGAGGAAGGTGTAATCGCCCTCCACCGCCATCAGCGCGATCAGCACCAGCAAGGTCAACGGCGGCACCAGGATCGCCAGCTTCAGCGCCAGCCGCTCCCAGGCCATGTGCATGAACACCGCGACGATGAAGCTCGCCTTCAACGCCATGAACAGCAGGATCAGCGTCCAGCGCAGCGCGCCCTGCAGCTGGAAATAATCGACCATGTAGGAGAACGCGCTGAATACGAACAGCAGTATCCAGATCCACAGGTACAGCTTGATGGGATGCTGCTGGCCGCCTTCGGCATGCGCGCCATGCCCCTCGGACGCCGCGCCCTCGACAGCTTGGTTATGTACCGCCTGATCCATGCCGCCTCCTACCACAAATAAAAGAACGCAAAGATGAACACCCACACCAGGTCGACGAAGTGCCAGTACAGGCCGGCCACTTCCACCGTCTCATACGTGCCTTTGCGATCGTAGAAACCGTTGAGCACGCGCGACGCGACCACGCTCAGATAGATCACGCCGCCGGTCACGTGCAGGCCGTGAAATCCGGTAATCATGAAAAACGACGACCCGAACTGCGCCGCGCCCATCGGATTGCTCCACGGCCGCACGCCTTCGTCGACGATCAGCTTGGTCCACTCGAACGCCTGCATGCCGACGAAGCACAGGCCGAGCGCGGCCGTAGCAAACATCAGCGTGGCGGTACGTTTGCGATCGCGCCGGTAGCCGAAGTTCACCGCCATCGCCATGGTGCCGCTGCTGGTGATGAGCACCATGGTCATGATCGCGATCAGCAACAGCGGAATGTGATGACCGGCGACGGTCAGCGCGAAAACTTCGCTGGGATTGGGCCACGGCACCACCGTCGACATGCGCACATTCATGTACGACGTGAGGAAGCACGTGAAAATGAAGGTGTCCGACAGCAGGAAGATCCACATCATCGCCTTGCCCCAAGGCACGGGGAAGGCCTGCTTGTCCGCGGACCAGTCCGCCGACACTCCGCGAAGACCTGGAACCAGTGCGTCGGGTTCGTGACTCATGTCGCTCCCTCAAGTCGACAACAACACAGCAAACAAACCCAGCCACACCAGCAGCAGGTAGTGCCAGTAGACCGTGGTGAGCTCGACGCTCAGGCGCAGATCGATGGGTTCGATGTCCTTGCGCATCGATCGCGTCAGCGTCCGGATCCAAACAAACATTCCGCCGAGCAGGTGCAAGCCATGCACGGCAGTCAGCACATAGAAAAACGCGACCGCGGGATTGCTCGGAGTGAATATCTCGGATACACGCAGCTGCCTCCAGGCAATGAACTGGCCGACGAGGAACGCACCGGTGAGCAAGCCGGCAGCAAACAAACGCACTCGCGTCTGATCCAGTTGGCCACGCGTGATCGCGGCACGTGCCGACTGCATGGCCACGCTGCCCACGATCAGCAGGACTGTGTTCAACCACAGAATCCCGGGATCGCGAATCGCGGTCCAGTCGCCGCCGCCGTGAGAGGCATGGTCGCCATGGCCCATGCGCATGTAGTAAGCCGACACGAACAAACAAAACAAAGAAGTGACGACGGCGAGAAAGATCCACAGCCCGATGCGCTTGGGTGGAGTCGCGGCGAACCCGGCTCCCTCGGCAGTAGCGACCTGCGCTTCCCACGGCTTCACCCGCAACTTACTGACCAGCACCGCCCAAAGGATGATGCCGCAGGCCAAAGCCGAGTAGGCGACGGTCAGGCTCACGTGTGAACTCCGTGCTCGCGGCCGGCTGGCGTGCGTTCGCTATGAGGCACATTCTGAGGAATGAAATCCTCGGGTGCGCCAGGCACGTTGTAGTCGTACGCCCAGCGATGCACTTCCGGCAGATCTTTGCCCCAGTTGCCATGCTTGGGTGGCGTGTCCGGCGTCTGCCACTCGAGCGTCGTCGCACGCCAGGGATTGCCGCCGGCGTCTGCGCCTTTGAAGTACGACCACACCAGGTTGAATAGAAAGACCGACTGAGTCACCGCCACGAGAATGGCCGTGACCGAGATCCACTGGTTGGCCTCGTGCACCGAAGGCGGAATGAATTGGATCGCGTCACCGTAACCGAAGTAACGGCGCGGCACGCCGAGAATGCCCATGTAGTGCATGGGCAGGAAGATCGCGTAGGTGCCGAGGAAGGTGACCCAGAAATGAATCTTGCCCAGTCGCTCGTCGAACATGCGGCCGGTGATCTTCGGGTACCAGTGATAAATGGCGCCGAACACGACCAGGATCGGCGAGACACCCATCACCAGGTGGAAGTGCGCGACCACGAAGTAGGTGCCCGACAGCGGCACGTCGACAGTCACGTTGCCGAGAAACAAACCCGTCAGCCCACCGTTGATGAACGTGAAAATGAAACCGATCGCGAACAGCATCGGCACCGTCAGATGCACGTCGCCGCGCCACAGAGTCAGCACCCAGTTGTAGACCTTGATCGCGGTCGGCACCGCGATAATCAGCGTCGTGGTGGCGAAGAAGAATCCGAAGTAGGGATTCATGCCGCTCACATACATGTGGTGCGCCCACACCACGAAGCTCAAGCAACCGATCGCGAGGATGGCCCACACCATCATGCGATAGCCGAAAATATTGCGGCGGGCGTGAGTGCTCAGCAGATCCGAGACGATGCCGAACGCCGGCAGCGCGACGATATAAACCTCGGGATGACCGAAGAACCAGAACAGATGCTGAAACAGCAGCGGACTGCCGCCGCTGTACTTGGTGGTCTCGCCCATCGACGAAATCGCCGGCATGAAGAAGCTGGTGCCGACCAGCGCATCGAGCGTCATCATGATCGCGGACACGAACAACGCTGGGAATGCCAGCAGGCCGAGAATGGACGCCATGAAGATGCCCCACACCGACAGTGGCATGCGCATGAACGTCATGCCGCGGCAGCGGGCCTGCAGCACCGTGGTCACGTAATTGAGGCCGCCCATGGTGAACGCGACGATGAAAATCGCCAGCGACGCCAGCATGCAGATGATTCCCCAGCTCGCTCCCGGCGTGCCGGGCAACACTGCCTGCGGCGGATATAACGTCCAGCCAGCGCCGGTCGGACCTCCAGGCACGAAAAATCCGGCGCACAGCACCAGCACCGCCAGCAGGTAAAACCAGAAGCTGAGCATGTTCAAGTACGGGAACACCATGTCCCGTGCACCCAGCATCAGCGGAATGAGATAGTTGCCGAAGCCGCCCAGGAACAGCGCCGTCAGCAGATAGATCACCATTATCATCCCGTGCATGGTGATGTACTGGTAATACTCCTGAGGCGCGATCAGCGAGAAGGTGTCGGGAAAGCCCAGCTGCAGCCGCATCAACACCGACATGACCAGCGCCACCAGCCCGATGGAAATGGCGACCACCGCGTACTGGACCGCGATGACTTTGTGATCCTGGCTCCAGATGTATTTGCGAATGAAGCTCTGCGGGTCATGCAGAGCATGTTCGTGGTCGCGATCGGCGATTGCTACATAGGCCATCGGCACACTCCTGTTCGTCCGCGGCGGTTCGATTGTTGAGTCTTATCTTTTTGGATTTTAGAGGGTCCGCAAATAGTCGAGCACGTCGGCGACGGCTTCGTCGTTCTTGAGCACGCGAGCCATCGAGACCATCTGCGCTCCATGGAAGTCCTGAGGATGGCCGCCGCGAACGCCGGTGCGGAAGTTCTGCAGCTGACGGGCCATGTACCAATCGCTCATGTTGGACAGGCGCGGCGCGTTGGTCGCCCAGATTCCTTTTGCCTTGTCTCCGTGGCACGCGGCGCATGTTTGATAAAGCTTTCGGCCGCGCTCGGGATCGCCGACGATGTTCGCGGCGGGGCGAACTTCCGGCAGTGTCTTGATATACGCGACCACATTATTGATCGCGGTTTCGTCCGCCAGCATGGCGGCGAACGGCAACATTTGTTTCGCGTAGACGTCCTGTTCGTGCGAGCCGCGTACACCGCTCTTGAAGCTCTGCAGTTGCCGCGCGAGATACCAATCCGACTGGCCACTCAGCTTGGGCGCATTCAACTCGCGATTGCCTTCGCCCTGCGCGCCATGACACGCCGTGCACGTCGCAAACAGAGTCTTGCCGGCTTCCGCATCGCCTTTGGACATCGCGGTGACTTTGGCGAACGTCGGCTGAGCCGCGAGCCAGGTATCGAACGCTGGCACTTCATCGACGACGACGCGCCCACGCATTGCGAAGTGCGCCACACCGCAGAGTTGCTCGCAAAGAACGTCGAAACTTCCGGTGCGCGTCGGTGTGAGCCAGAAATAAGTGACCATGCCGGGCACCATGTCCATCTTCACGCGGAACTGCGGGACCGCGAATTGATGATTCACATCCTTGGCACGCAACAGCATTCGCACCGGTTTGCCCAGCGGCAGATGCAGTTCGGGACTGGTGACCAGGTGATCGTCCTGACCCGCGGGATCGTTGGGATCCAGGCCGAAAGGGTTGTCGACGCTGATGAGATGACCGTCGGACGCGCCGAGCTTGTCGTCCTTACCGGGGAAACGATAGGTCCATGCCCACTGCTGTCCGAGCACTTCGACCGCGCTTGCCTCCTCCGGGACGGTGACGAACTTGGCCCACACTGACAGGCCGGGCGCGAGCATGGCCGCGATGCCGACCGAAGTGATGCCGGTGAGCCACCACTCG
>JBEVKA010000384.1:0-11024 GCA_040509855.1 Steroidobacter sp. | reverse complement strand
GTGATGCGCAATGACGCCAACCGCCGCGACGCCGATCTGTGGTCGCTGGGCTGGAATGGCAAATGGACCCTGGGCGAGTGGGCCATCAATGGCGATCTGAATTATTCGAGCGTCGACCGGCGCGACATCATTCTCGAAAGCTATGCGGGCACTGGGCGCGGCCGTGACGTCGGCGGGCGCGACACGCTGAGATTTCATCGCGATAGCGAAGGCGCATTTCGTTTCGATACGCAGCTGGACTATGCCAACGCCGGTCAGATCTTTCTCACCAGTCCGCAGGGCTGGGGTGGCAACGCCATCGCCGGCGGCCAGGACGGTTTCATCAACAGCCCGAACATCGACGATGAGCTGAAGGCGTTCCGCGTCGATGTGTCGCGCGAGCTGGGCCTGGGATTCATCAAGGCAGTGGATGTGGGCGCCAACTACACCACGCGCGACAAGGATTACGACCCGGATCGTTACTACCTGGGGTTGACGGCGAACGCATCGGTGCCGGCGCATGACGTGAACGTGGTCGTACCGGAAGGTGCGAGGCAGGGCACGACGCGACTGGGCTACATCGGTATTCCCGGAATGGTGAGCTACGATCCGATCGCGGTGGCCTACAGCGGAATTTATAACTTCGTGCCGGCAGCCGATGCAGCGGTCTACAGCCGCGAATGGTCCGTGGGTGAGGATGTCACGACAGGATTTGCGATGTTGCGCATCGATGGCGACATCGGCGGCTCCGCGCTCACCGGCAATGTTGGCGTGCAGTTGGTGAGAACGGAGCAGGATTCGTCGGGCTTCGCCGCTTCGGGCGATCCGGCGGTGCCGTTCCCGCTCGATGTTTCTCAGACGTACACGGAAACGTTACCGAGCCTGAACCTTTCATTGCGTCTGCAAGACGATCTGATCGTACGTCTCGGCGGCGCGCGCCAACTCGCGCGGCCGCGCATGGATGAGATGCGATCCTCGATCAGCTTCGGTTACAACGACACACGCCAGAACTCCACCGACCTGCAGTTCTCTCCGTGGAGCGGTGAGGGCGGCAATCCCAAGCTCAAGCCTTGGCTCGCCGACGCGGCGGACCTGTCGATCGAGAAATATTTCGGCCGCGAAGGCTATGTGTCGGGCGCGGTGTTCTACAAGGATCTCAAGACCTACATCTATACGCAGAGCGTGCTCTACGACTTCACCGGCTTCCCGGTCACGGGCGGCGGCCAACCCATTCTGCGCCAGGGTTTCGTGACTACTCCGCAGAATGCCGACGGCGGAGAAATCTACGGTTATGAAATCGCCGCCACGGTTCCGTTCGGCATGGCGCTCGCGGCCTTGGAAGGATTCGGTGTGCAGGCCAGCTATTCGCTCACCAAGAGCAACGTGCAGCCCGATCCGCTGGTGCCATCGCGTCCGATTCCGGGTCTCTCCGAAGACGTCCTCAACGCGACGTTGTACTTCGAGCGTAACGGCTTCTCGACGCGCGTCAGCAGCCGCTATCGATCGTCGTTCATCGCCGAAGTGCAAGGCGTGGGCGCCGAGCGCCTGCTGCGCATGGCGAAGGCCGAAACGCTGGTCGACGCGCAGATGAGCTATGAAATCCAGGATGGCAGCCTGCGAGGCCTGACGTTGCTGCTGCAGGGGACCAACCTCACCGACGAGCCGTTCATCACGCACGAGTTGAACGATCCGCGCCAGGTGATCGACCACCAGGTCTTCGGTCGCCGGTACTTGTTTGGCGCGAGCTACAAGTATTGACGTTCGAAGTAGGAACCTCTCGACGTGACCCCCCGTCGAGAGGTTCCGATCTTGCTAACATATTCAAATGCTCGAGCGCCCCATCCGGGAGATCGCCATCATCGGCGGCGGCACCGCCGGGTGGATGACGGCTGCGTCGCTGGCGCGTTTTCTCGATGCGCGCTATCGCATCCGGCTGGTGGAGTCCGACGAGATCGGCACGGTCGGCGTCGGCGAGGCGACCATCCCGCAGATCCAGCTGTTCAACAACGCGCTCGGGTTGGACGAGAACGAGTTCCTGCGCCAGACCCAGGGCACGTTCAAGCTCGGCATCCAGTTCGTCGACTGGCTGCGTCCCGGTCACACCTATATTCACGCATTCGGCCAGGTCGGACGTGCGCTCGGCCTGCTGCCGTTTCATCAATACTGGCTGCGATATCGCGCCGCTGGCGGCGCGCTCGGCATCGATGCGTTCTCGTTGAATGCCACGGCAGCCTTGCAGAACAAATTCACGCGACAGACCAAAACATCCAGTGCAGCGCTGCCGCCGATGGCATATGCGTTTCACTTCGACGCCGCACTCTATGCACGTTACTTGCGAAAGTATGCCGAGGCGCGAGGTGTCGATCGCATCGAAGGCAAGATCGAGCGCGTCGCGCAGCGTGACAGCGACGGGTTCATCGAGTCCGTGACATTGGCGAACGGCCGCACCGTCGGTGGCGATCTGTTCATCGACTGTTCCGGGTTTCGCGGGTTGCTGATCGAGCAAACGTTGAGAACGGGTTACGAAGATTGGTCACATTGGCTGCCGTGCGACCGCGCGATGGCTGTGCCATGCGCGCTTGGTGGTGAGTTCACTCCTTACACTCGGTCAACAGCCCGAGCGGCCGGTTGGCAGTGGCGCATTCCACTGCAGCATCGCAACGGCAACGGTTACGTTTACTGCAGCCGACACATCAGCGACGACGAAGCGGCCGCGACGCTGCTCGCCAATCTCGATGGTGAGGCGCTGGCCGAGCCGCGACCGCTACGTTTCGTCACCGGCATGCGCAAGCAGTTCTGGAATCGCAACTGTGTGGCGATCGGCCTGGCGAGCGGCTTCATGGAGCCGCTGGAGTCCACCAGCATTCATTTGATTCAGTCGGCGATTGCGCGCTTGCTGGCGTTTCTTCCCGACGGCGCGTTTTCGCAAGCGGACGTCGAGGAGTACAACCGGCAGTCGGCGTTCGAGTTCGAGCGCATCCGTGATTTTCTGATACTTCACTACAAAGCGGTGGAGCGAACGGACACGCCGTTCTGGAACGAGTGCCGCGCCATGGCGATCCCGGAAGAGCTGGAGCGCAAGCTGAAACTGTTCGAGGCCAGCGGCCGCATCGTTCGTCACAACGATGAGTTGTTCACCGAGGTCGGCTGGCTGCAGGTGCTGCTGGGGCAGGGCGTGCGCCCCGCGAGCCACCATCCGTTGGCGGATCGGCTGACGGCCGAGCAGCTGGCCGAGTTCATGACCATGATCGAGTCGCTGATCGGTCATGAAACCGCGGCCATGCCATCCCATGCCGAGTTCGTTGCCCGAAACTGTAGAGCGGACACATGAGAACCATACAACGTTGGGGGATCGCGCTGGGCCTGCTGTATTCGGCGCTGGCTGGCGCGGAGGACTTTCGCGCGCGCCTGCCGGAAGACGAAATCGTTTATTTCCTGCTGCCGGATCGTTTCGAGAACGGCGATCCCAAGAACGATCGTGGCGGGCTGAGAGGCGATCGCCTCGCAACCGGCTTCGACCCAGGTCACAAAGGCTTTTATCACGGCGGCGATTTGCGCGGCTTGATCGAACGACTCGACTACATTCAAGGTCTCGGCGCCACCGCGATCTGGCTCGGCCCCATCTACAAGAACAAACCGGTGCAGGGCTCGAAAGGCCAGGAGTCCGCCGGCTATCACGGCTACTGGATCACTGACTTCACCCGCGTTGACGAACACTTCGGCACCAACAAGGAAATGAAAGCGTTCGTGGATGCCGCGCATGCTCGCGGCATCAAGGTGTATTTGGACATCATCACCAATCACACCGCGGACGTCATTTCCTACCGGCAATGTCCAGACAGCACGTGCCCGTATCGATCGCGCGCCGACTATCCATACGCGCGAGCGGCCGGCACGGACGGCTCGACTATCAACGCAGGCTTCCTCGGCGAATCCGTGGCGACTCAGGAGAACTTCGCCAGGCTGACTCGCACCGACTTCGCCTACGACGTGTTCGTACCGCCCGCCGAAGCCAAGGTGAAAGTGCCGGCGTGGCTCAACGATCCTCTCTGGTATCACAACCGAGGCAACAGCACGTTCACCGGCGAAAGCTCCACCATGGGAGACTTCGTCGGGCTGGATGATCTGATGACAGAGAATCCGCGTGTCGTACAGGGATTCATCGAGATCTACGGCCGCTGGATCGAAGAGTTCGGCATCGACGGTTTTCGCATCGACACCGCGCGGCACGTGAATCCGGAGTTCTGGACGGCGTTCGCGCCGGCGATGACGACGATCGCCCGGTCGCGCGGCATTCCCAACTTTCACATCTTCGGTGAGGTTGCCACGGACCACATCGACCCAGCGATGCTCGCGCGGGCGACGCGCGTCGACAGGCTGCCTACCGTTCTCGATTTTGCATTCCGTGCCGCCGTGGTCGAATCCGTTGCCAAAGGCTCCGGATCGGACAAGATGGTGACGATGTTCAATGGTGATTCGCTGTACGAAGGCGGCGAGGCGACCGCGCTGCGACTGCCAACGTTCGTCAGCAATCATGACGCCGGTCGCTTCGCTCACTACGTTCGCAAACATCGTTCGGCCGCGAGCGATGCCGAAGTGTTGCAAAGAACCCTGCTGGCGCATGCGATGATGTTCACGTTGCGCGGCGTGCCGGTCGTGTACGCCGGTGACGAGCAGGGCTTCGTCGGCGACGGCATCGATCAAGACGCACGCGAGGATATGTTTCCAAGCAAAGTGGCGAGCTATAACGACAACGTGCTGCTGGGGACGAAGGCGACGACGGCGCAAAGCAACTTCGACCGCTCGCATCCAATCTATACCGCCATCGCTCAACTGTCGGCCCTGCGTCGCGAGCACCCGGCGCTGCGCCGGGGTAAGCAGATCATTCGCAACTATGGCGATCAGCCCGGGTTGTTCGCTGTGTCCCGCATCGATCCGCAGACCCGACGAGAGATCCTCGTTGTTTTCAACACGTCCGCGACACCGCTGCAAGCGAACGTGGAAGTCGACGCGCGCACCAAGTCATTCACTGCTCTCAAAGGTTCCTGCGCCGCGCAGCCAACGGTTCCAGGTTCGTATAAAGTGACATTGGAGCCGCTGAGTTACGCCATCTGCGCGGCCCGGGATGCAACCTAGGCCAGGAGCCGCATGCAAAAGCCCGCCCTTTCGTTCTGGCAGATCTGGAACATTTGTTTCGGCTTCCTGGGCATTCAATTCGGATTCGCGCTTCAGAACGCCAATGTCAGCCGGATTTTCCAGACGCTGGGCGCGGACGTGGACCAGATTCCGTTGCTGTGGATCGCCGCGCCGCTCACCGGCCTGATCGTACAGCCCATCGTTGGTTATTACTCCGATCGCACCTGGACGCGGCTGGGACGTCGTCGACCCTATTTCCTGTTCGGCGCGATCGCCGCGACGCTGGCGCTGTTCTTCATGCCGAACTCCTCGGCGCTGTGGATGGCGGCGGGGCTGCTGTGGATTCTGGATGCATCCATCAATGTTTCCATGGAGCCGTTTCGCGCCTACGTCGGTGACCAGCTGCCGCCGAGGCAGCGGCCCACTGGCTATGCGATGCAGAGTTTTCTGATCGGCGTCGGTTCAGTGGTCGCAAGCCTGCTACCGTGGCTTTTCGCCAAGCTCGGTGTGTCGAACACCGCAGCAGCTGGCGAGATTCCGGACACGGTGAAGTATGCATTCTATTTCGGCGGGGCGATGCTGCTGGGTGCGGTGAGCTGGACGGTGTTCAGCACTCGCGAGTATCCGCCCGACGAGTTGAAGAGCTTCGATGACGCCGGCGTCGTGCATCACCGTTCGAAAGATATGTCACGCGCCCGCCGCGATGGCGTCATCTGGTTGGGCGTTGGTATCGTCGCACTGATTGGCATATTCACACTGCACATGGAGCCGCAGCTGTATCTACTCGCCGCCGGTATCGCCGTATATGGTGTCGCGCTGTGCATTCTCAGTGCTTCCAGTTCGACCAACATGTTCACGGCCGTGATGGCGGACGTGCATGACATGCCGCCGATGATGCGTCGCCTGGCCGTCGTGCAGTTCTTTTCGTGGTTCGCGCTGTTCGGCATGTGGAGCTACACCACGGCCGCGGTCACCCGTGAGTATTTCGGTACCACCGACGTGCAGTCCGCTGCTTATAACGAAGGCGCCAATTGGGTTGGCGTGCTGTTCGCGGCGTACAACGCATTCGCCGCGGTCGCCGCCATTGTGATTCCCATGATGGTGCGACGTTGGGGATTGCGCGTGAGTCACATGGTGAATGTCTGGCTCGGCGCCGCCGGACTGCTGTCTTTCCTGGTGATTCGCGATCCGCAGTGGCTGCTGCTCGCCATGATCGGCGTCGGCTTCGCGTGGGCATCGATCCTGTCGCTGCCCTATGCCTTGCTCTCGGACAATCTGCCGGCCGAGAAAATGGGCGTGTACATGGGCATCTTCAATTTTTTCATTGTCATTCCGCAGCTGTTGGCGGCCACCATCCTGGGGTTCCTGCTGCGAACGTTCATGGGCGGGGAGCCCATTTATGTGCTGGCGGTCGGCGGCGCCAGCTGGATCCTGGCGGGACTCGCCGTTCTGTGGGTGCGAGAGCCGGCGCCGCAAGCGGCGCCGCTCGTGTCATCTTCGTCGTGAGCGTTCAGCCGAACGTGAGCTTGCCCTTCATCACCGCCCAGTGGCCGGGGAACGAACAGAAGAAGGTGTAATCGCCGCCTTTTTTCAGCGCCGAGGTCGGGAACGTCACGCTCGTGGTTTCACCGCCGCCGACCACCTTGGTGTGGGCGATCACGCGCTTGTCGTCCTTCGGCACATAGTTGTTCGGCAGGCCCGCCGACATGCCGGCGTTGGCCACCGGCTGGAACGCCGCCGTTTCGGTCAGCACCCAGTTGTGGCCCATCGCCGCTGCCGGCAGCTTGCCGTTGTGCTTCAACGTCAGTTTCACTTCAGTGCAATCCGCGGCCACCGCGAGCGTGGGCTTGGTGAATTGCATGGAGTCGGTGCCCTCGATGGCCAGCTCACAGGTCTTGGCGGCATGGGTGAGCGGCGCGAACGCGCTCAAGGCGCCTAGCACGAGGGTGGAAGCGAGGATTCTGGAGAGTGTCATTGGATTACCTGCTGAATTGCAATGGCGGAGCGATTCTCCAGCCGCGCCGGTCAGCTTTCAAGCGCATCGCTGAATGACTGCGACAGGACAACGTCTGGGGGAATCCCTGGGGCGCGCCGTGGAACAACCGTAGCGGTGAAACGTCCCTACAAGATGCAATCCCAATCGACTGCGACCCGCCACGGTTCCTGACTCGCTCATGACCATGCCTCGACTCGCCACCCGCGCTCCGTCCCGGGCGTGTTTTCTTGCCGTGAAAGCGGCATTGATGCTGGCGTTCGCGGACCTTGCCTGTGCCGATCGGGTCGCGGTGACCATTCATGGTATCGAAGAGCAGATCCTGGAATCGGCGCGCGCCAACCTGGAGCTGAGGCAATACGAAGAGCGCGATGTATCGCCAGCCGAAGCGCGCCGGCTGTTCGATCGTGGCAAGGAGCAGATCGCTCGCTCGCTCGAACCTTTCGGCTACTACAACCCTCAGGTCGAGGGGCGGCTGGAGCGGCCCGAGCCTGGCAAATTTCACGCGATATACGACGTCAAAGTCGGCGATCCGGTGGTCGTTCAGCAAGAGAGCGTCGAGATCAATCCGCCAGCCGCGACTGAACTGGAATCCGTGCAGCAGGCATTGCGTAATTTCGAGCCCAAGCATGGCTCGCGGCTCGATCACGGTTCCTATGAACGCAGCAAGAGCCAGATCGGGATGGCGCTGGCCAACGATGGTTATTTGAAGGCGCAACTGGTGCGTCACAAAGTCTCGGTGGTGAAAAGCGCCAACACCGCCGAGATCGACCTGGCGTGGGACGCCGGTGAGCGACACCGCGTGGGCCCGATCCGGTTCACCGAGTCGCAGTTCCCCGATGCATTTCTGCAAAAGTACAAGCCATGGCAGGACGGCGAGTTCTACTCGGCCGACAAGATGCTGGCGTTACAACAGGCGCTGGTCGATGCCGACTATTTCACATCCGTGGCGGTCACGCCTGACCTGGAGCACACGACCGAGGGCGTGGTGCCCATCGATGTGATGTTGATCCCCGCCAAGCGCACGCTTTACACGGCCAACGTGTATGTCAGCACCGACTCCGGCCCGGGCACCAAGCTCGGCTTGGAGCGACGCTGGTTGAACCAGCGCGGCCACAAATTCGGCGCCGGCGTCGAATATTCCGCGCGCCTGCAGGAAGTCAGCACCAAGTACCAGATTCCCAAGCCGGGCCTGCGCAATCGCAACTATGTGTTCGGCGCCGGCTATCGCGACGAGGAAACAGACACCAGCACATCGCGCATGGCGCGGCTCGCAGCCACTGAAGTGCTCGATCGCTGGAAAGGATTTCAGCGCACGCTCGGCCTGCAGTATCTGACCGGCGATTTCGAAAGCGCCGATCAACAGGGCTCGACCAGCCTGCTGTACGCGGACGGATTGCTCACGCGCAAGGCAGCCGACGATCGATATTTTCCCTCGGCCGGTTATTCGCTGTTGTATGGGCTGCGCTTTGCGTATGAATCGTTGCTGTCTGATACGAGCTTCGCGCAGGCGCGCGCCGAGGGTAAATGGTTGAAGAAGGTCGGCGAGGACGGCCGAGTGATCGCGCGTGCTGCGATCGGCGCGATGGTTGTCGATGATTTCGATGCACTGCCGCCCGAGCTGCGATTCTTCGCCGGCGGCGACCGTTCGATTCGCGGTTTCGATTATCAGCAGATCGGCGAAACCAACGCCGATGGCGGCGTGATCGGCGGCGAATATCTGCTGGTCGGCAGCGGCGAGTACGAACATTTCTTTCTGAACAACTGGGGCGCGGCGGTGTTCGTCGACGCTGGCGACGCGTTCAAGTCGAACTTCGACGCCAACGTCGGTGCCGGCATCGGATTGCGTTGGAAATCACCCATCGGACTGGTGCGCGTCGATGTGGCACGGCCGGTCGTGTCCGACCTGGACGATTCGTGGCGAGTACATTTAGTGATCGGGCCTGACCTATGACGGGAGCTGTGAAAAAAGGCCTGGCTTGGACCGGCATCGTGTTCGCGGTGCTGATCCTGGCAATCGTGGGCACGTTGGCGTGGGTGCTGAATACACAGTCCGGCACGCGCTGGGCAGCAGCTCGCGCTACGGCAGTGCTTGGCGACAAGCTCGCGATCGAAACAATCGATGGCTCGATCGCCGGACCGTTGCGGCTGACCAATCTGCGCTATCGCGACCCCACCGTGGGCATCGATGTCGGTGTGCGAGAGCTGACGCTCGACATGGTGTTGAACGATCTGTGGCGTCAGCTGGTGCACGTCAAGAGCCTGGAAATCAGCGGCATCGATGTGTTGACGCACGAGCCCACCGAGCCGCCGCCGGAAGAGCCGGACAAACCGTTCACCTTGAAGCCGCCCATCGACATCGCCGTCGATTCGTTCCTCGCGCGCGACGTCAAAGTGCGCAATCCGGAAGCCATGCTGGTCGAAGTCACGCGCGCGACATTCATCGGGCGTTGGACGGAGGAAGCGCTGGCGGTGAAAACATTGGATGTCCAGTCGCCGCAGGGATTCGTGAAGTTCGATGGCCGCTTCTCGCAGCCGAAATCTTACCTCGGCGAGGGCAAAGGCCAGTTCCGTTGGACCGCGGGCGAGCAAACGTTCGCTGGCTCCTTGGAAGCGAACGCGAATGAAAGCGACGCCAGCGTTGGCAGCAAACTCACTTCACCGCTGGATGCGCGGCTCGATGTGAAGATCGCGCAAGCGAGCGATCATCGCTGGCAGTTGCAGTTGGACGTGCCTCGCTTCGATCCGCGAGAGGCGCTGATGCCGGATTCGAGTTTGCAAAGCCTCGAAGCGTCACTGCAGGGCGAAGGCACACTCGAACAGGGCATGGTGTCCGGGACCGTGACCATCAATGACGAGCCGTTGCAACTCGAGTCCGTCCGTTTCACTCGCAGCGAAGAGCGACTCACGTTGCAAAGCCTGCTGCGCATCGGCGCGACCGCCGGCGAGTTGCGGGCCGATGCCGATATTCAGTTCTCGGAAGAGTCGTGGACCAGCAAGGTCAAAGCGCTGTGGAAAGATATCGTCGTGCCGCCGGCGTGGGCGGGGCAGGAGCTTTACACGCATGGTGAGATCGACTTCGACGGCAATCCTCAGCTGTACAACGCCACGGGCAAGCTCACGCTCGGCCCGGCGCAACGTCAGGCAAATATCGCACTACAGGTTCGCGGCACGCCCGAGCTGGTCGAGTTGCAGCAGTTCGATGTCTTGCAGAAGCAAGGTCGACTCGCCGCGACCGGCAAGGTGAATCTGCAACCTCAAATCGCGTGGACCGTCGATGCGCGCGGACAAGATTTCGATCCCGGCGCGTTCGCGGTCGAGTGGCCCGGCAGCTTGAGATTCCAGCTCGCGACTCAGGGCAAGATGACAGAGCAAGGTCCCGATGCCACGCTCAAGCTGACTCAGCTGCGCGGCAAGCTGCGAGGTCGGCCGATCTCTGGCGACGCGGATCTGACCATCACCGCACCTTTCTTGCCGGGCGGCACGCTCGCGCTCACCTCCGGTCAAAGCAAGTTGAGTATCGACGCGGCGAAGGGCGAACAGATCGACGCCAAGATTACCGTCGACGTAGCGTCGCTGAACGATTGGCTGCCGAATTCCGGCGGAGAGCTCGGCGCTAATATTCGAGTGCAGGGCAAGTGGCCGGATATCGCTATCAACGGTAATGCGCGTGGTCGCGAGCTGCACATGGACGACCTGCGAGCGAATGAGTTCGCGCTCGACGCCGACGTGAAAAAGCCGCTCGATCCGGAAGGCTCGGTGAAGCTGAGTATCACAGGCGTGGCTGCCGCTGGACTCACATTCGACACCGTGCAGGCGAATGCATCTGGCAACTCGGCATCGCATCGTGCGGAGCTGACCACGACTGGTCAGCCGCTCGCCGTATCCTTGGCCATGCAAGGCAAGCGTGAGCAGG
>JBEVKA010000383.1:0-4607 GCA_040509855.1 Steroidobacter sp. | reverse complement strand
GCCACGATGGAAAGATCTGCTGCCCGGCCGCGTCCAGCAAGAATGAGGCGCGACGATACTGACTGCCGCCGCGAATCGCGCCCAGGAAATGTCCCATCAATCCGCGCGACAGTTCGGGAACAAACAAAACCGGCGCGGTCACCGTTGCGAGCTTGCGTGCATTGAGCCGACGTAACGCGCGCGCCGCCGCTTGTTTGCCGATCGCCTCGCCATTCTCCATGTCGCGCCAATCGCGCACCGAGCTGTACCAATAGTCACGCTGCATTTCGGCGTCGTCCTGCGCGACGACCACGCAGCTCAGGCTATGCATGCTGCTCGGAAAGCCGCCCAGGAATCCCAGTGAGTTGCCGAACACACGCAGCCCTTGATGCGTCGACAGCGTCGCACCTTCGGAATTGGTGATGCGCTTGTCGGCGCCCAACGCCGCGGCCTCGCAGGCCACCGCGAGATCGCGAGCCGCGTCGGGCTCGATGCTCCACGGATGAGAGAGATCCAGATCGGGAATGTCGCGCGCCAGATCGGCCGGATCGGGCAATCCCGAGCATTCATCCTCGGCGGTGAACCCGGCGATGCTGAAAGCCTTGGCGACGGTTTCCCGAATCGCCTGCGGCCGCAAGTCGCCGGTGCTCGCGGAACCCTTGCGCTTACCGCGATATACGGTGATCCCCATGCCACGATCGCGCTGATACTCCAGCGTTTCGACCTCTCCGAGCCGCGCGGTCACCGCCAGCCCCGTATCGACGCTGACGCCGACTTCGGACTCCGTGGCGCCCAATTTGCGCGCCTCGTCGATGGCCATGGCCACCAGATCCTGTAAGTCCTGCTGTGAGTGGCTGAGTGGGTGGGATGCGGTGGGGAGCTGGGCCATCCAAAGATTGTATCAGCCAGGTGGATGGACGTATGACTTGCACCGTGGCGGCTGCCCACGCATCCTTGCGCCCCCGTAAAAGCCCTGTGCTGACATGACCGACCATGACGACGGCCCGGAAGGCGAAGCCGAGGATGACCGTCCCAGTAAAAGCGCGCGTAAACGCCAGAGCGACGACCTGCAATCGCTGGGCGAAGCGCTGATTCAGCTACCAGCCGCCGAGCTCGACGCCCTGCCGCTGCCCGAGCAACTGCGCGACGCCGTGGAGTTGGCGCAGCGGATCACTGCGCACGGCGGCCTCTACCGGCAGAAACAGTACATCGGCAAGCTGATGCGCAAGATCGACGCCGAGCCTATTCGCGAGGCCATGACCGCCCGCCGCGATCGGGAGCGGATCGAAGCGCTGCGTTTCCATCGCATCGAGCAATGGCGCGACAAGCTGCTGAGCGAGGGCACCGAGGCCGTCACCACCCTGCAAGCCGAGTTTCCGAATATCGACGCCAAGGCGATTCGCACGCTCACCGAGCGTGCCCGCAAGGAACAACAAACGTCGACGCAAAAAATCACACCCGCGGGCCGCGAGCTGTTTCGCGTGCTGCGCGAGTCCTTGCAATAACGCGCAGCGCGCTGGATTGGTACACTTTCACTCATGAAACCCTTGGTCGGCATCATCATGGGCTCGAAGTCCGATTGGGACACTTTGCAGCCCGCGGCGGACACGCTGCAGCGTTTGGGGATCGCGTTCGAAACACGCGTGGTCTCCGCTCATCGCACCCCGGATCTGTTGTTCGAATACGCCGAAACCGCGCGTGATCGCGGCCTCGAAGTCATCATCGCGGGCGCAGGCGGTGCCGCTCATCTGCCGGGCATGACGGCCGCGAAAACCAGCCTGCCGGTGCTCGGCGTGCCGGTGCAGTCGAAAATGCTCAGCGGCATCGACTCGCTGCTGTCCATCGTGCAAATGCCGGCCGGCATTCCCGTCGGCACCCTGGCGATCGGCCAGGCCGGCGCAACCAACGCCGCGCTGTTCGCCGCTTCGATTCTTGCGAACAAATACGCTCCGGTGCGCGAGGCACTGGATCGCTTCCGGGCCGAGCAAACCGAAAAAGTGCTCGCCAATCCCGATCCGTCCGTCACTCCCGTCGCCCGACCATGAAGATCGGCATCATCGGCGCCGGCCAGCTCGGACGCATGCTGGCCCTGGCGGGATATCCGTTGGGCCTGCGTTTCGTATTCCTGGATCAAAGTTCCGACGCGCCTGGCGCGCAGGTCGGCCGGATCATTCCTGGCGCTTTCGACGATGCCGCGAAGCTCGCGGAGCTGGCCGCTGAAGTCGACGTGGTCACCTTCGACGTCGAGAACGTGCCGGTGAACGCGGTCGAACCCATCGCCGCGCTAAAACCGTTTCTGCCGCCTGTGAAAGCGCTCGGCGCCTCGCAGGACCGGCTGCACGAAAAGACGCTGTTCCGAAAGCTCAAGATTCCGACGCCGCCGTTCATGGCGGTCGATTCGATCGAAGATCTGCAAGCCGCCGTGGCGCAGATCGGATTGCCCGGTGTGCTGAAGACACGGCGCCTGGGTTACGACGGTCGCGGCCAGTTTTATTTGCGCAAACCTTCGGACATCGAGACCGCGTGGCAAACGCTCGGCACCGTGCCGCTGATTTATGAAGGCTTTGTGAATTTCACGCGCGAGGTCTCCATCATCGGCGTGCGCAGCACTCGCGGCGAGACTTTGTTTTATCCGCTGTCCGCCAACACGCATTCGGAAGGCATCCTGCGCTACTCGGTCGCGCCCTATCGCAGCACCTCGCTGCAGAAACAAGCCGAAACATACATGCGCAAGCTGCTCAAGCACCTGGATTACGCCGGCGTGCTGACGATCGAGTTCTTCGTCCAGGGCGGCAAGCTGGTGGCGAACGAAATGGCGCCGCGCGTTCACAACTCGGGACACTGGACCATCGAAGGCGCACAGACCAGCCAGTTCGAAAATCACGTGCGCGCCATTCTCGGGCTGCCGCTGGGCAGCACCCGTCCGAATGGCCACTCCGCCATGATGAACTTCATCGGTAGCATTCCCGAGCTTGGGAACATTCTGCGCGTGTCGGGCGTACACTTTCACAGCTACGGTAAAGAACCGCGGCCCAACCGCAAGCTGGGACATTGCACCGTCAACGCTCCTTCGCCGGCCGCCCGGGATCGAGCCTTGCGGCAGCTGCTCCGGCTCAAGATGTAAGTCCAGCGGCTCGCCAGCGCCCCAGATTCTGTCGAATCGAACGTGTTTGGTGAATTGAGGGCGGTTTTTTGTGTCCAGTCGCGGTTGCCCGTAAACTTTCGTCAGCCCGCGGCGCGGGCCGCCCTTAAGCAGGCCCGCCGGTAGGTCACCACATTCCATGTATCTCGAACTGTTCAAGCTGCACGAACTGCCGTTCCGGCTCACACCGGACCCGCAATTCCTGTATCTGTCCAAGCACCATGCGCGCGCCAAGGCGTACATGGAATCGACGATCTGGTTCACCGACGGCTTCGTGGTCATCACCGGCGAAATCGGCTCGGGCAAGACCACGCTGATCGAAACCTTCCTCAAGGAATTGGAGAAGGACGTGGTGGTCGCGCAGATCAACCAGACACAGGTCACGGCCACCGAATTCCTGCAGACCGTGCTGGTGCAGTTCGGTTTCTCGCCGTTCAAGATGAAAAAGGCCGAGCTGCTGTCGACGCTGAACGAGTTTCTGGTGGAGCAATACTCCAACGGCCGGCGCGTGCTGCTGATCGTCGATGAGGCGCAGAATCTTTCCAACAAGGTGCTGGAAGAGATCCGCATGCTGTCGGGCGTGGAGACCACCAAGGAAAAGGTTCTGCGCATCATCCTCGCCGGCCAGCCGGAACTGAATGACAAGCTCAATGCGCCGGGTCTGGTGCAGCTCGCACAGCGCATTCGCCTGCGCTTTCATCTCACCGCGCTGTCGAAGACGGACATGTCGGCATACATCCAGCATCGCCTGGAAGTGGCCGGCTCGCAGGGCCGGCAGATATTCGATCCGGAAACGTTTTCGCTGATCTATCGCTACACCGGCGGCATTCCCCGTCTGGTGAACACGCTCGCCGATACTTCGATGATGGCGGCGTTCGCGCAGGATCGCCCGGGCGTCGGTGTCGACGACGTGAAAGCGGCGATCGAAGAATTGCAGTGGGTCGAATACGCCGAGCGCTCGGTGAAGTTACAAGCGCTGCATGGCTTGCCCGGCAGCATGAACGCCGGCATTGCTCCTGGCGGCATGAATGGCGGCAGTCATAGTGGGACCAACGGTGGCACCGAGCCCGGCATGGATCGCAAGATCGTGCTCGGCCGCATCCTGGTCGGCTTCAATGGTCAAACCATTGCCGAGCGCGAACTGACCCCGGGACGTTTCATCATCGGCCGCACGCCCGACAACGATCTGCAGATCGACAGCAAATTCATCAGCCGTCATCACGCGCAGATCATCACTTCGATTCACACGTCGGTGGTGGAAGATCTCAACAGCACCAACGGCATTTATGTGCGCTCCAAGCGCGTCCGTCGCCGCATGCTGAACGATGGCGACGTAGTGCAGATCGGCCAGCACGAGATCATGTATTTCGACGAGCGCACCAATCGCAGCCGCACGGCGTTCCACGAAATGGACGACGACGCGCAGCCGTTGCATGACAACGGCCAGGACCGCGGTCACGCAGCGACGTTAGCTCAGGATGATGGT
>JBEVKA010000382.1:0-6678 GCA_040509855.1 Steroidobacter sp. | reverse complement strand
ACGCTCGATGTGGATGCGTGGGCGGTGTTCACCAATTTCACTTATGCGTTGACCGATATGTTCTCGGTGAAGGCTGGCGCTCGTTACAGCGCCGAGAAGCGCGAGGTCGAGAATGCGTTCGCGGTGGCGAGCCCGGTCGATCCGGCCGCTGTGCCAGATCCGGTGCGTCGAGCATCGCGCGATTACTCGGATTTCTCCCCTGAGTTGGGTGTGGAGCTGCGTCCCAGCGCCAACGTCATGCTGTACGCGACGTACTCGGAAGGCTTCAAGAGCGGCACCGCGAACCTGGGCGAGCGCGTGCCCAACCTGGTGAATCCCGAGACCATCGAGAATTTCGAGGCTGGCATCAAGACCCGGCTGGCCGAAGACACGCTGCTGCTGAATCTCGCGGCGTTCAAATACAAAGTCGAAGACGCACAGTACGACCGCACCTATGCGATCACCGCGCCGCCGTTCTACGCGGCTCGCCTGGAGAATGCCGCGACCACCGACGGCCGGGGCATGGAGCTGGAGACCAGCTGGCTGGCGACCGAGCGTTTCCGGCTGTCGCTCACCGGAACGTACTATCACATCCGCTTCGATCGTTTCCTGTCGCAGAACCCGATCAATCCCGCGCTGTTCGGACCGGGCGGTTCGAACCTGCCGCCGGAAGATCTGGCCGGCAACAGTCCACGCAATACGCCGGATTGGACCGCCGAGTTGTCGGCGACGTACGAGTGGCCGTTGACCAGCGGTGCGACGCTGGCGTTGACCGGCTCGGCGGCGAGTCGTGACAAGCAGTACTACACGGAATTCAACGACGACATCACCGGCCAGGATGGTTACACGCTGTACGACGCGAACCTGCTCTACACCGCGTCGGGCGGCAAGCTCACGCTCAATTTCTGGGGCAAGAACCTGGCCGATGAAATGGTGGTGTCCGGCGTGTATGTGACATCCACGGCTCGCACCATCACCGGCACATATCTGCCACCACGCACTTACGGCGCGACCGTGGGTTACAAGTTTTGAGAGAAAAAGGATTCATGTCGTCTGAAGCCGTCAGCTATCAACGCACTCGCTCCGTCGGCTTCCTGCTGATCGACTATCCGCCGGTGAACGTACTCGGAGCAGCGGTGCGCTCTGGGCTGTATCGCGCGCTGGAAACAGCGCTGGCAGATGAGGGCGCGCGCGTGATCGTCATCGCGTGCGCCGGTCGAACATTCTCGGCGGGTGCGGACATCGCCGAGTTCGGCGCGCCGATGCGTGAGCCTTCATTGCAGTCTGTATTCGATTCGATCGAGGCTGCTCCCAAACCTGTCATCGCGGCTTTGCACGGAACGGCGCTGGGCGGTGGCTTGGAACTGGCGCTTGCCTGCCACTATCGAGTCGCCGTGCCCGACGCGAAACTGGGTCTGCCGGAAATCACGTTGGGTGTGATCCCGGGCGCAGGTGGCACTCAGCGATTGCCTCGAATCATCGGTGCGGTGGCGGCGCTGGACATGATCGTCAGCGGCGCTCCAATCGACGCGACGACGGCGCATCGCCTTGGCCTCGTCGATGCAGTGATCGACGGTGACTTACTCCACGGAGCACAGCAGTTCGCGGAGCAACTGATAGAGCAGGGCACCAAGCCGCGTCCGACCAGCGAGCGCGCCGTCGATGTCAACGGATTTGATTCAGCCGGTATCGCAGCCGTGCTGAGCAAACATTCGCGTGCGTTGAAGGGGCGAGCCACGCAGAAGCTCATTGTTGAAGCGGTCACCGCGGCGGCCCAATCCGATTTCGACACCGGCAGGGCGGTGGAACGCCGCCTTGCCGATTTTTCCATCACGACCACCGAGAGCCAAGCGCTACGCCACCAGTTTTTCGCCGAGCGCCAGGTCGCGAAGGTTCCGGGAGTTCCGCCCGACGCGTCGAAAGCGCCGATCGCTCGCGTAGCTGTGATCGGCGCGGGGACCATGGGCAGCGGCATCGCGACCGCCTGCGCCGACGCAGGTGTCGAAGTGACATTGATCGACTCGACGCCAGCAGGGCTGGAGCGGGGGCTATCTTTGATCGCGTCGAACTATGACTCCAGCGTAGCTCGCGGCCGGCTCACTGCGGAGGCAGCGGCACAGCGACGAGCGCGCATCACCGATTCGCTCGATCTCGACGCCGCTGCGAATGCCGATGTCGTCATCGAAGCGGTGTTCGAAGATCTCGCTTTGAAACAGCAAATCCTGGGACAAGTCGCCGCGCTCACGCCGGCGTCGACGTTACTGGCATCGAACACGTCCAGCCTGTCGATCGCCGAGCTGGCGCGCCCGTGCCGGGATCCGCAACGCGTGGTGGGCCTGCATTTCTTCAGCCCGGCGCACGTCATGAAATTGCTCGAAATCGTGCGCACCGATGCAACCGCTCCGGCCGCGCTGGGCAAGGCGCTGGCGGTCGCGAAGCTGTTACGCAAGATCGGCGTGGTCGCGGGCGATGCGTTCGGCTTCATCGGCAACAAGATGATGCTGGATGGTTATTGGCGCGAGGCCGAGCTGCTGATGCTGGAAGGTGCGTCGCCCGAACGAGTCGACACCGCGATGGAATCGTTCGGTTTCGCGATGGGGCCGGCGCGCGTCAGTGACCTGGGCGGCACCGATGTCGGCACCAAGACGCGCGTCGAGCTGTTCAAGCGCGAGTCGCGTCCCGATCCCTATTTCGTGATCGCCGACGCGCTGACCGCGATGAACCGCCTCGGACAGAAAACGCATGCCGGTTTCTATCGCTATGAGCCCGGCGATCGCAAGGCGTTGCCGGACGACGCGGTCACTCAGTTGATCGAACAGCTCGCCGCCCAACGCGGCATCGAGCGACGAAACATCGAGGCGGCGGAAATCATCGAGCGCTGTATTCTGCAGCTCATCAACGTCGGCGCGCGGGTGCTCGAAACAGGCATCGCCGTGCGGGCAGCGGACATCGACGTCGTCTGGGTGCACGGCTATGGCTTCCCGCGTCACCTCGGCGGACCGATGTTCTACGCCGACACGCTCGGGCTGAAGCACGTGCTCGCGCGCATCGAGCACTATCAATCTCGTCTGCACAGCGAATATTGGCGGCCCACGACACTGTTGGAGCAACTGGCGCGCGAGGGCCAGTCGTTTGCACAGTGGGACAGCGAGCGACCCTCCGCATGAACGGGTACGATGTTCCTGCGATGTGAACGAGGGATCGATCATGACAGAACGAACCGCTTCCATCCTGATGCACCCGAATGCCAACCGGCCTACGCCACCTCGTGCATTGCCGGCTCGCATCGAGCTGAACATGCGCCAGCTGCGGGCGTTGGTGGCAGTGGCCCAGGGTGGTTCGGTTCACAAGGCGGCATCTCTTCTGCATGTCACGCAGCCGGCCGTCACGCGCGCGATTCATGAGTTCGAGCAGGTGCTCGGGCTCGAACTGTTCGAGCGCACGGCCAAGGGAATGGTCGCGACTGCGATCGGCGCGATTCTGGTCGAACGCACGCAGCGCGCCTTCGCTCAGCTCTCGCAAGCCGAACTGGAACTGGCGGAGATGGGATTGTCACGTCGCTCGTCTGCCAGCATCAGCGTGAAAGTGACTCATCGGCACCTGCGCACCCTGGTCGCGATCGATGAGCATCAGACGGAAACAGCGGCGGCGGTGGAGCTCGATGTTTCACAACCGTCAGTGACACAGACATTGCGAGAGCTGGAGCGAATCGTCGAGGCCGATCTGTTCTTGCGCACAGCTCGCGGCATGCTGGTCACACGCGCCGGTGAAGTCATGCTTCGGCGGACCAAGCTGATGTTCCATGAGTTGCAGCAGGCGCGAGATGACATTGCCGCCCAGCTCGGAAAAATCACCGGCCGCATTGTGGTCGGCGCGTTGCCGCTTGCGAGCACGCTGCTGGTGCCACGCGCGGTCACTCGCCTGAAGCAGGAATATCCCGATCTCCTGGTGACTCTGCTCGAAGGCACCTACGAATCGTTGCTGAACAGCCTGCGCTGTGGCGACGTCGATCTGCTGGTCGGCGTGCTGCGCTATCCGATTCCCTGCAGCGACATCGTGCAGGAAAAGCTGTTCGAGGATTTGCTGTCCGTGGTCGGTCGCAACGGGCATCCGTTCGCCGCGGCGAAGTCCTTGAAGCTGGCCGACGTGATCCACGCGGAATGGGTGTTGCCTTACAAGGGCGCGCCATCGCGCAAGGCATTCGAACAAGTCATGAATGCAGCGGGCCTGCCGCTGCCCAAGAACGCGATCGAATCGAACGCCTTGGTGGCGCTACGTGCGCTGCTGATCGAGAGCGATCGACTCTCGATCCTGTCGCGCAACCAGATTCACTACGAGGAGCTGCACGGCATGTTGTCCGTGCTGCCGATCGACATGCGCGGCAGCGAGCGACCGATCGGCATTACCACGCGCGCCGACTCGAAACGCTCCGTCGGCTTGAACGCGCTGATGAAGCACCTGCGGGCGGTGGGCGATGAGATGAAGGACACACGCGGAGAATCGATATGAGCTCAAACAGTCTGGAAACGGCGTTGAAGCAGGCAGGCGGCGCGGTGAAGATGCTGCGCAACTCCAGGATCGGCGCTTACGTCTATCCGGTGGTCCCCAGCGAGTTCACCAACTTTCGCGACGAGCAGCGCGGGTGGCGCGAGACCGCGGTGCTGTTCGACCAGTCGCATCACATGGCCGAGTTCACCGTCAAAGGGCCGGACGCGCTCAAATTCTGCTCCAGCCTGACCATCAACAGTTTCGCGAACTTCCAGCCGAATCGCGCCAAGCAGATGGTCCCGTGCAGCTACGACGGTTACGTGATCGGCGACGGCATCCTGTTCTATCTGGACAAGGACGAGTTGCTGTTCGTGGGCCGCGCCCCGACCGTGAACTGGATGCAGTTCCACGCCGAGACTGGCGGCTACAAGCTCGACTTCATTCGCGACGATCGCTCGCCGTCGCATCCGCGCGGCAAGCTGGTCACGCGTCGACACTTTCGTTACCAGATCCAAGGCCCGAAGGCCGCGCAGATCCTGGCCAAGCTCAATGGCGGTCCGCTGCCGGATGTGAAGTTCTTCACCATGGATCGCATCAACATCAAGGGCCAGCCGGTGCGCTGCCTGCGTCATGGCATGGCGGGCGAGCCGGGGTTGGAGATCTGGGGACCGTACGAACAGTACGATGAAATTCGCGAGACCATTCTCGAAGCGGGAGCGGAGTTCGGCCTGGTTCAAGTCGGCGCACGCGCGTATTCGACCAACACGCTGGAGTCTGGCTGGATCCCGTCGCCGCTGCCGGCCGTCTACACCGGCGAGAAGATGCGCAAGTATCGCGAATGGTTGCCGGCTAATGGCTACGAGGCCAGCGGCTCGATCGGCGGCAGCTTCGTTTCGCAGAATATCGAAGACTACTATCTCACGCCGTATGCGCTGGGCTATGGCCCGTTCGTGAAGTTCGATCACGAGTTCATCGGTCGCGAGGCGCTGGAGAAGCTGTCGCGCGAACCGCAGCGGAAGAAAGTGACGTTCGAGTGGAACGCCGAGGACTGCTCCAAGCTGTATCAGTCGCTGTTCGATCCGTCGCTGCCCAATTACAAATTCATGGACATTCCCAACTTCAACTACGCGTCCTCGTCGTACGACTCGATCCTGATGGGCGGCAAGGTGGTCGGCTTCTCCATGTTCGGCGGTTACAGTTTCAACGAGCGGCGCGTGCTGTCGCTGGGCGTCGTCGATCCGGAGATCAACGTGGGCGACGTATTGACGGCAGTGTGGGGCGAGGAGGGCGGCGGTACGAACAAGGCGACCGTGGAACGTCACACGCAGACGGAGATTCGCGTCAAGGTCGCCCCGGTGCCGTACGCACGCGATGCGCGCGAGGGTTATCATCAAGGCTGGCGCACTCGACAAGTCTGACGACTGCCTGACTCGTTCCAATGACCGCATTCAAAATCGACGAGCTGATCGCGATCGACGTGCACACGCACGCCGAGGTCTCGTGTCGCCAGCAGCCCGACGAGGTGTGGCAGGAATACGAGGACGCGGCCAGCAAGTATTTCAAGGCCGGCAAGCGGCCGACCATCGATGAGACCGTGGCCTATTATCGGGAACGGAACATCGGCCTGGTGATGTTCACGGTCGATTCTGAATTTCAGATCGGCGCGAAACGTATCCCCAACGAGGAAGTCGCCGACGCGGCGCGCCAGAACAGCGACATGATGCTGGCGTTTGCCAGCATCGATCCGCACAAAGGCAAGATGGGACTGCGCGAGGCGCGCAAGTTGCTGGCCGATGGCGTCATCCGTGGCTTCAAGTTCCATCCCACGGCGCAGGGATTCTTTCCCAACGACCGGATCGCGTATCCCTTGTATGAATTGATCGCCGAGCATCGCCTGCCCGCGATCTTTCATAGCGGCCACTCGGGCATCGGCACCGGCATGCCGGGCGGCGGCGGGCTGCGACTGAAATATTCCAATCCCATCCACCTGGACGATGTCGCCGCCGACTTTCCCGACATGAACGTCATCATCGCGCATCCCTCCTGGCCCTGGCAGGACGAAGCGCTGTCGGTATGCCTGCACAAGCCGAACGTCTATATCGACCTGTCCGGCTGGTCGCCTAAATACTTCCCGCCCCAGCTGGTCCGCTACGCCAACGGCCAGCTGCGGGAAAAAATGCTGTTCGGCTCGGATTTTCCGCTGATTACGCC
>JBEVKA010000381.1:0-9648 GCA_040509855.1 Steroidobacter sp. | reverse complement strand
TGGTTTCCGGTGGTGGTGACGGACCGGAACATGCCGGTGCAGGATGGCATCGAGTTCGTTTCCCGCCTGCGCGCCATGGCGGTATTTCCTGTCTACGTCATCATGCTCAGCTCGGTCGCCGACGCGCACGATCTGGAACGCGGTTACTGCGCCGGCGTCGATCACTACGTCCCGAAGAAAGGTTACGACGCCGAGTTGCTGGCCAAAGTGCAGGCGGGCATGACGGCGATCCGCCGTCGCCAGACAGTGCACACCTCGCCGTCCGATCGACCCGTGACCGTGGACCTGGAAAGTGGAGCACACACCGCGCGACATCTGGTTGGACGGTTGCACGCCGAGATCCAGCATGCTCGCCGTAACGGCAAACCGTTTTTCGTGCTGAGTGCATGCATCGAAGTCAACGAAGCCCTCGCCGCTCGTGGCGCCGAGGTCGCATCGGAAGCATTGTTACAAGCGATCTACGCAGCGGCGCGACCCAAACTGGATTGGATTGCACGATTGCCCGCGAGCCGGCGCGCCTGTCGCATGGCTGTGGTGATGCCGGAAGCGGACGCGACGCAGATCGCGGCGATCAAACAAAGCATTCAAAATGCTTTCATCCACTCCAACGATGTTCCCGCGCTGCGCGGCATGCAACTCAGCATGGGCGGCGCCCCGCTCGCTTCGGACGGCGACCAGCCCACCGCGCTCGGACTGCTCGGCGAAGCCGAGCGTCAGCGCCGAGGCCTCGCTACAAAAATTCCCAATGCGGTCGGCGCCGTGCAGGGCAACGAAGCGTCGGCATAAAACTCAGTTTCACTGCTTGCGCTGTTTCTCCAGCTGCAGATCGAGCGGCTGACCGTCCCAATCGCGCACCACCGCCGGAACGTAACCGCCGGCATCGAAAGTCAACGTGCTTCCCGCCAGCGCGCCTGGCACGTGGCCAACGCCGTTCTCGTCCAAACGAAATGAAAACCCGGTGCCGGGGCGATCGCCGATCGTCTCCCGCAGCACCGCCTTGTGAATCGGTTGCCCGCCTTCCGCTTCGCGCATTCGGATCTCCACTCCCTGGTCCGGGCGCAGCCGTATCGTCATGTCGCCCACGGTGGCGCCATGCGAGATCCGTTCGCGGTGCATCTCATAACCGGGTTTGTACGCGCTCAACAAATAGCTGCCCGGCTCCAGCCCGGAGAACGTGAACTCGCCGAAATGATTCGAGCGTTCGCGCCACAGTAAGCGCGCCTGCTCGGACGTCGTAGGCAGCAGATCCACGTCCACGCCGACGATGGGTACGTTGCCGCCCTCCTCGACCGTGCGGCCAGCGAAATTCGTGGTCGGCACATCGATATCGAGCACGGTATCGCCCGACACCTCGAAGGTGTGGCTGCGATAGGAGTCCACGAGCATGTAGTAGTCACCCTTCGGCAGATCCTCGATGAGATACTCGCCCCGGTCCGACGTGATGGCGCCTTCGATGTGCAGCGCCTGCTCCAGGACCGGGCGAGGCTGAAGCAAAGCTCTCGATACCGGTTTGCCGCCGCGAGTCACATTGCCGCTCAAGCGCACGCCGCGTGGAAACGCTAGATCCACTGTCAGATCCGCATCCGCCGGCACCTGCACGGTCTTGGAGATCTGACGGCGCCCTGCCACGTTCGCTATGAGTTGCGCCTCGCCCGGCGCCACGCCGTGAATTTCATAAGCGCCGCTGGCGCCGGGGCTCTCGTTGGTGGAACCGGTGTATGAACCGTCACGAGGTAGCAGCATGACGTGCACGAGCCGGAGATCGGCGGCACTCAATCCCGTAATCACGCCGCGAATCGTGCGCCCCTCGCTGAGGGCGATCACCACGCCATCCTTGCGTTCATCCTTCGCGAGGAAGAACTCCAGCTTGGCGGTCTGGTTTGCCGTGCGACCTCTGACCTTGTAATTGCCCGGCGGCAGACGCTCGAACGAGAACTCACCGGCGTCACTGGTGGGCTTGCTGGAGCTCGAGCCGCCGGTGGTCACGCTGATGTGGCCAACCACCGGTGTGCGACCGTCGGCGCGGGTCAAATATCCCGTGATCGCACCACCCGCGGACAGTGCGATCTGCAAGGGCGACGTCTGCTCGCTGACGAGCACGTCGATCTCGCGCGCCATGTATTTGCTCGCGCTGACGGAGAGCACGATACTGCCCTTGGGCACACCATCGAATGCGAACGAACCATTCTTGCCGGTCTCGGCACGCACGCGCTCACGAAAGTTGCCTTCATAGCGCCCGACATTCGATTCACGAAAAGTAATGACCGCGGCAGCGATGCCAGCCCCGGACTTCTCATCGTAAACGCGCCCGCGCAACGCCTGTCCCCGCCGCAGCGGCAGGATGATCTCTGCCGTAGCCACACCCTCCTGTATCCACAGGTCATCGAGTTCGAATCGTTGATAGCCACGGGCGCTCGCCTTGAGCATCCAATGCCGCGTTGGAAGATCCGGCCATTCGAACCGCCCGTCCTTGGTGTTGAACTTGCGGGCGCCCGGTATCTCGTTGACGGCCCTCGCGTCGCGACTCCCGAAGAATTCCAACTCGAACTCGCGCACCGGTTGGCGCGTGCCTGCATCGATGACGCGGCCGCGAAGCATTCCAACGTTGGTCGGGTTGCTCGCTACGGGTGCGGCGACAGAAGCAGGTTGCACGATTGCCGGAGGAGTGGCGGATTCGAGTGGCGGATTCTCAACCGCGGCGATCGTTGCGACTTTCTCCGAAGCATGCTCCGCGTCGTTGGAACGAAACAACGCACGCCCGAACCACATCAGGCCCAGGACCAACGCGAGAACCAACAGGACGCTGTATCGACGGCGCAGGCTCATGACGCGAGTTTGTTCGCAACACGCGAAACCTTCGCATCAGAATGCCTCCTCGCGCACGGTCGTGCAAGACAGCGCCGTACGGCCGATCGGCGGTCGGCAACATGTTAGAGAAATGCGGTAGCGGCTCGCGTCTCGGAATGATTTTCGCCCAAGCCCTTGGACAAGGCCGCTGAAGCACGGCGTGCCGATGCGATCGCTGTTTGCTCGTCGCCTGCTGCTCGCTGCGCCCGTGCGATCACCATGAGCGCGGCGCCTACCGTTGCGCTCTGCTCTGGCTTCGGTGCATTCGCTTCCGCGAGCGCGAGCGCGTCCTGTGCTGTAGCGAGTGCTGTTGAATTTCGCCCAAGCGCAAGCTCCGCACGCGCCTTCAGCAGCACCATCGACGCGAGTTGATTGGCCACGCGCTTTCGCGGGTAGCCGATTTCGGCGAGGTTGATATCGACCTGCCGGATCGCATCGGACGCGGCGCCGCGCGCCAGCAGATATTCGGCGCGAATGAGCCGTGAGTCGCGCATGGGCACGATGTTCTCGCTCGGGTTCTGCCGGATCAGCCGTTCCGCTTCGTCTATATCACCTGGCACGCGCTCCATCCGTCCGAGCAGCAGATTCGCGCGTGCCCGATTGAGCAGCGAAGTAATGTGCGCCGAGTGATTCTCGACGCGTGCGGCCGCGGCCACGGCGCGATCGAGCCACTCGAAACCCGCTGCTGTTTCCTCAACTCTCACCAACAGAAATCCCAGACGACTGGAGAACGCCGGCCGCACGCTGTCGACACCTTGCTGATTCGCGACCGACTCCACTGCTCGCCGCTCGATCTCCAGCGCCGCGCGACTCTCGCCAGCATCGTGAAGATGTCCCGCCTGATGATGCCGGGCATTGATGAACGAGACGCCCGAGGTGTCGCCCACTTTTTCCAGGATCTGGAAATAACGCGCATTCCACAACCTCGCCTCCTGCCGCCGCCCCTCCAGCGACAACATCACGTCCAGCATGGTGATGAGGGTTCGATAATTCACATCCCCGGTCTGGCTCTCTGCTTCGAACAGACGCGCCATGCGAGTTGCCTCGTCGATGGCTTCGGGCACACGGCCCTCCGCCCACAGCAGGCGCGCGTGCGCCGTGCCGCATTCGGTTTCGCGATCGAACAATCGCTCCGGCAACTTCTCCAGATGCGCCAGGCCGTCGCTCATGCGCTCGCGTGCCTGCTGCAAACGGCCAGCCGCGAGTTCCGTCTCCACCGTGTTGCACTGGACGTAGGCGATCCGCTCCGGATCCGCGATCTGTCGCGCGAGCTTTTCGGCTTTCACCAGCGCCGCGTACTCGCCCTTGGTATCGCCGAGATTCATGTAACGCCCAGAGATAT
Organism: Steroidobacter sp.; assembly: GCA_040509855.1. Taxonomy (GTDB): domain Bacteria; phylum Pseudomonadota; class Gammaproteobacteria; order Steroidobacterales; family Steroidobacteraceae; genus Steroidobacter. The sequence continues at coordinate 5,459 of JBEVKA010000381.1, read as the reverse complement.
TCACCAGCATGCCGATCACGAAACGTGGATCGTCGCCGTAGTTTTTCTCCAGCACCTCGATGCCCTTTTCCATCAGCGAACGAATGGTGAGCGGCTGTCCGTCGCTGCCGGCCTCGGACATGATTTGATACGCGAAACGAGACTGGAACTCGGCACGTCGCGACTGATACAGAGCGGCGTCGCGCTGACGACTTGCTTCCAGCATCTGCAGCGTGGTGAGAATCGTCGCGACGATCAGCGCGATTGCCGTCACCGCACTCGCAATCACACCCGCGCGATGCCGGCGCAGGAATTTGCCGGCTCGATAGGCAACCGTGGCGGGACGCGCCGAAACCGGCTGATGATCGAGATAGAAACGCAGATCCTGCGCGAACGCTTCGGCGGTGGCGTAGCGCTCACCCGCATCTTTTTGCAGCGCCTTGGCGACGATGTTGTCCAGATCCCCGCGCAGCGCGCGCCCGAGCGACGGGTCCCGGGCAAATCGCGACGGCGATGGCAGATCGCTGTCCAGCGTCGCACGCCCGATCTCCAATGCCGACTTGCCGTCGGGATCGAGTGGATGCCGCCCTGTCAGCAGCAGAAACAACACGGTGCCCAGCGCGTACACATCGGTGGCAGTGGTGACCGGCTGTTTGAGCAATTGCTCGGGCGCGGCGTACCCCGGAGTCAGCCCCAGTTCGACCTCTCGCGTGAGCTGTTGCTCTTCGGGCCCGAGCAATGCCGCGATTCCGAAATCCAGCAGCTTCACCACGCCGGCGGCCGTCACCAGAATATTCGATGGCTTGATGTCTCGATGAACGATCAGGCGACTGTGCGCATGAGCGACGGCCGCGAGCACATCCAGAAACAAATGCAAGCGCTGGTTGATGTCCAGGCCTCGCAGCTCGGCGTATCGATCGATGTGCTCGCCTTGCACGTATTCGAGCACGAGAAATGGCTGGCCGCTCGGCGCCACACCGGCGTCGATGAGCTGCGCAATGTTTGGATGCTGCAGCTTCGCGAGCACCGAGCCTTCGCGAACGAAACGTTGTTCCGTCGGCCTTCCAATGAGCGCGGCATTGAGGAGCTTGACGGCCACACGCCCTTCGTAGCGACCATCGCTTCGACGCGCCAGCCACACCGTTCCCATGCCGCCATGACCGAGCACGGATTCGAGCGTGTAAGCGCCGAGCTGCTGTCCGGCCAGGCCGCCGGGCGGACGCGGGATGATATGTTCATCGCTGAGCAGCGGCTGATCGGCAAGATGCGCGCTCTCCGCCAGCAACGCACGAACAGCCTGTGATATTTCCGGCGACGTGACATCGAGCGTCTGCAGCCAGGGCTCACGCGCCTCATCCGCAAGGTCGAGCACCTCGTCGAGACATTGGCTGATTTCGCGCCAGCGTTTCTGCACATCCGTCATCATGATGTCGAGTGCGACAGGTTACTCGGGCAGCAGCGGCCGCCCCTCGAGCGAACGCTTGAGCAGCAGGCGCGCCTTGTCCCATTCGCGCTGCGCCGTGCGTTCGGAAATGCCACGCATCGCTGCGATCTCGACCAACGAGTAGCCGCAAAAGAACTTGAGATCGACCAGCTGAGCGAGCGGTGGATCCAGCTCCGCGAGCACGTCGATGGCGTGCGCCAGACGCTCCAGCTCGCCGATTTCGATGACCGCCGACTCCGGCAACTCGGTGGGCAAACTGGTGATCTCGAAACCGCCACCGCGTTTCTGCGCCTGGCGCATGCGCGCGTAGTCGATGACCAACGTTCGCATCGCACGTGCCGCGTAAGCCAGGAAGCGCGCCTGGTCAGGAAATAAAGCACCGCTGCCTTGATTGAGTTTGCAATAGGTTTCGTGCAGCAGCGTGGTGGCGCTCAGGGTCAGCCCGCCTCCTCGACGCAACTCACGCTGCGCCATCTGCCGCAGCTCAGCGTAGAGCGAAGCAAACAACGCATTCGGCGTCTCGGCACTCGGCGTCTCGCCGCCTGTTGTGGTTTCGCGCACGCGCAATTTCGCAGCAGCTGGAGGGGCACCCTTCCCGCCTAGCATGCCCGAAGCGCCCGGTAACCGCCAGTTACCGGGCGCGGGGAGTATCGCCTGCACCGCTCAGCGCCTCACGGCTCCCGCGGATGTCTCATCTGTCCGGCGCGAACCCCACAGCCGTGGAATCAACATCGGCGTGCGGCGCTGATATGAGGAATATTCGCTACCGAACGCATCGACCAGGTCGTGTTCCTCGAATTGAATGGCGATCAGGATATAGGCCGTGGTCATCACCGCGAACACCAGGTGAGCAACGGTCATGGTCGGCGCGGCCCAGAAAATAATCAGCCAGCCGACATATAACGGATGCCGCACCAGCCGGTACAGGCTCGGGGTGTGGAAATGCGGCGGACGATACGACTGGCCTCTCAAGTTGCGCCACACCTGCGCCAGACCGAACAAGTCGAAGTGATCGATCAGAAATGTCGTGTAGAGCAGCAGCAACCAGCCGAAACCATACAAGGCAAGAATCAGGGTCGTGACCAGCCCTGCCGGTGCGCTCCAGATCACGCCGCCGATCGGCTCCCAGTAGATGAACATCACCACCAGCGCCAGCGAGCTGGCGAGCACATAAGTGCTGCGCTCGGCCGCTTCGGGGACGATGCGCGTCCACCAACGTTTGAAGGCCGGCCGGGCCATGACGCTGTGCTGAACCGCGAATAGCGCCAGCAATCCCAGGTCAACTCCCAAGGCCTGCAGGAATGGCAGCCTCGGCGCGCCGTCCAGCTGCGTGGGCGTCGCGAAGCCGCCGATGAAACCGATGGCGTACAGGAATACGCCGAGAAATACGACGTAACATCCCAGCCCGTACAAAAAAACCGCTATGCGAGACATGTCGCCCCCTTCATTGAATACGCGTGTAATTACGCTCTAGTGGGGTAAACGGAAGCTCGCGGCAAAAGCCGCCAGGACAAGCTACCGGTCCTGGCGGCCTGTTCTAAGTGTCTATTCGGGCAGCTGCGAGCGAATCGCCGGGTAATTGGCCTTCAATTCCTGATCGCGCGTGAACCACACGTCGTCCCAGGTGAAACTGAAGCCGCTCCAGAACGCGTCCGAGGTCGGAATGTTGTTATTGGCCTGCCACAGGATCTCGCCGTCGTTGCGCGTCTTGAAGCTGGCGCTGCCGAAGTTCGAATCCTGCAGCCGGGTCCGGTACTGAGTGTTCTGCCAGTAGCGGTCCCACTCGTCGCTGTTCCAGGATTTGTAGGCGCGATAGTGGCTGATGATTTCGGGCGCGTAGAACTCGCCCCAGTTGCCGAGAAACTCCACGTGATCGCGGTCGCCCTGGTTGGCGAATCGGAACGCATGCGTGCCGGCGCCGTCCTTGTGATAAACGATGTGGGCGTGACCGAGATTGTGAATCGTGTCCGCAAGCCGTCGCGTACTGAAGTTGCCGTGAGCGCTCGCGGCCACGTGGCTGGCGAACTCGCTGCTGCCGCCCGCCCAATAGTCGATTCGTCCGGTCCACACGATCACCGTTTCCACGTCGTGCCGATGCCCGCCGAGGAACGACCACGCGATGGCCTGATCTTTTTCGAAATAGAGCTCATAGAAATGGGCGCAGCGACGCACGCGTCCCTGAGCCTCGTCCCGCTCGTTGCACAGCTGCCGGTGAATGGTGTTCGCGAACTGGATCCAGCCCAGGTCCCGGCATTGCCCTTCGACGGTGTGCCCGGTCGCGCTCAGGCCCGGGTTTTGGGTGAGATCGTTGTTGCGATTGAAGGGCGTGCCGGGATAACAGCCATCCGAATCGAAATCGAACACTGGATGGTAGTCGCGTATCTGCGGTTCGTTGAACCTGGAGACGGCGGCGTCCAGCCTTGGAAATTCGTCGCCCAACGCGCTGCTACAGAATGCAACACACAGCGCTCCTGAATAAACCCAGCGGCGGAACATGAATTCAACTCTCCCTGTGAAGTGATGACGTCCAAAAACGCGGCGCCATTCTAGGAACGGCGTGTGTTACAGGCGCAAGCGTGAGCGCGCGATCCACTCATGATCTATTGCGCATCTCTATTGCGCACAGGGCGCCAATCAGCAATCATTCTCAACTACGGACAGCCAGGGCTCGCTCCAGCCAGTTCCCGAAATAGTTTGTCGCCGGTGTCAGTTATCGGCGGCGAAAAACGAATTGGGGAAACCAAATGGACACATCGACTTTGGCTGGCGTCGCCTTCATCACGTTCGACATTCTGTTCAACGCGCGCGTCGTCGACGCGCAAAACACATGCGTGCTCGAAACAGTGCGCGTATTCGGCACCCGCGAAGCTTCGTACGAGCTTCAGGACACCGCCGCTGGCCTCGCGCTGCGCGGCCTTCACACCGACGAGATCTTTCGTAACGGCTGCGTCGCGGTTCGTTTCTAACGCGAGCCCAATAATCATTCTTTCCAAGGTGCCCCGCATGTTTCGCTCTACTCACATTCTCGCCACCCTGCTCGGCTTGCCGCTGCTCACCTCCGTGCAGGCGCAGGAGCTCGAGGAAGTCATCGTTCACGGCGAAAAGATCGACCGATCGCTGCAGGAGACGCCCACCAGCATCGCCGTGACCACGGCGCAGCGGATCGAAGAAGAGAAGCTGCAGCGGCTGCAGGACGTGTACAACCGGACCGCCAACGTTGCGGAAACCTACGGTTCGGCCGGATTCACGATCCGCGGTATCGCCAACAATGGCGTGTCGAGCGCCGGCAGTGCGCCGCTCGCCACGGTCTATCTCGACGGCGCCGCCCTACCGTCATCCGTCCTGTACGGCGCGCCGACCGATCTGTGGGACGTCTCTCAAGTGGAAATCCTGCGCGGGCCGCAATCGACGTTGCAGGGACTCAACACCCTCGCCGGCGCGGTCATCATTCGCACCAACGACCCTGGCAAGGAATGGAACGGGCGCGCGCGCACCTACTTCACCGATGCGGACGAACAGGTGTATTCGCTGGCGGCCGGCGGACCGGTGATCGGCGAGGAGCTGGGCATGCGGATGGCGGTGGAATATCGCGACGCCGAGCGTTTCATTCGCAACGTCACGCGCAACGAGCCGGAAGATCCGCTGGAATCGCTGAACGTACGCGGCGTGTTGAAATGGACCCCGAGCGCGCTGCCCGACCTGGAAGCGCGGCTGCACTACACGTTCTTCGAGCGCGACGGCGGCTATTCGTTCATGTACACGGACGCCACGGTGGACGACTATTTCGACCATCGCACCAACGCCTCGGACGAACCCAACACCGGCAACGTCGACATCAGCATCGCCAACCTGGAAGTTTCGTACCGACTGTCCGATACATTCCGCCTGAGCGCGGTCACCTCCTTCAACGATGCGACCGAGCAGACCTCCTTCGACAACGACTACACGCCGGCGCGCATCGGCTATGGCGGCCAGAATCGCGACTACCAGACCTGGTCGCAGGAACTGCGGCTCAGCTTCGAGACCGGCCGGCTCA
>JBEVKA010000380.1:0-4258 GCA_040509855.1 Steroidobacter sp. | reverse complement strand
ACGATGCACGAGCGCGAGTCAGCTATGTGATCTTGCTGGAGTGGAGCTCGGATCGCATCTCGAAGATCCCGGATTTTCGCCACGCCCGCTACGACGTGGAATCCTTGTCGCTGACTAGGCTCCCTCGGTAGCGGCATCAGCGCTCAAAGCGCGACTCGCGAAATGCAACACGCCCCAGCCGGCTGCCGAGCAGGTCGCCATGACGACGGCCATCGGCAACATTCCTTCCACGTCGAGCAATCCCACCAGCGCGGCCGCGAGTGCGCCGATGCCGAGTTGCAGGAATCCGAGTAGCGACGACGCGCTGCCGACATTCTTTGTAAACGGTTCGAGTGCGAGCGCGGCGGCGTTGGGGTAGGTGATGCCGGCGCAGATCAGGAAAACCAGCATCATCGCGACCGTCTGCCACAGCGTGAGCGTGAGCCAGAGCGATGCGATCAGGAACACGACGCCGGCGACCACTTGAAGATTCAGCGCCCGGCTGAACACACGGCGGCTGTCGCTCCAGCGCAGCAGCAGGTGATTCAATTGTCCACCCGCGATCATGCCTCCGGCGAGGATCGCGAACACGGCGCCGAAGCCTTGCGGGCTCACGCCGAAGCCGTCCATGAAAGCGGCGGGCGAGCCGGAAACGAATACAAACAAACCCGCGAACGACAATGAGCCGGCGAGGGTGTAGGTACGAAACTGCGGTTGAGCCAGTGCGTCGCCAAACGTGCGGAGCATCGGCGCCATCCGCAGGCTCACGGAAGGGTCCGCTCGATAGCTGCGCGGAACCATGAACGCTACCAGCGCGACGTCAATGATTGCGAGCACCATCAACGCAGCAAACAAAGCCCGCCAGCCGAGGCTGATGGTCATCAAGCTGCCGATGCTCGGCGCGAGCAATGGCGAAGCGCTCAACACCAGCATGAGCGTTGCGAACGCCCTGGCCACGCGTTCGGGTGGAAAGTGATCTCTGACCAGCGTCATTGCGCCTACGCTCGCCGCACTACCGCCGAGCGCGGAAATGAAACGAAAGATCAGCAGACCTTCGAACGAAGTGGCCGTCATGCAGCCGATGGTCGCGAGGATGTAGATCGCGAGGCCGACATAAATCGGCCGTCGGCGACCGAAGCGGTCCATCAACGGCCCGTAGATGATCTGCCCCAGCGCGAAGCCGATGAAATACACCGACACACTGAGCGACATGCGCGACACGCCCACGCCCAGGTCGGCCGCGATCTGCGGGAACGCCGGCAGGTACAGGTCGATGGTGAACGGCGTCAGGGCATTGAGAATGCCGAGCACGACGATCAGGACAGTCGGATGCGAAGTTTTGTGCAAGGGGAGGGTTGACGCGATCGCGAGGTTTTATGGTATCACTACCGGCGGGGGATCGAACGTTCACACAGGTCGCATCGATGGAGCAACAGTCCTCTCGTCAGCGCCGTATCGCCGCCCCGGCGGGCATTCAGCCACGCCGGCCCGCGCGCAGCGCTATCGTTCGTAGCACCAAGAGCGTCGACTATCAGGACGTGCCGCGTCCGGTCGCGGCGCTGGCGGATGAATATCCCTCCGGCTTCGTCGATCCGCGCCACAGTCATCGGCGCGCTCAGCTGCTGTACGCCACCTCCGGTGTCGCGTCGGTGACGACGGATCATGCGAGTTATGTCTTGCCGCCGCAGCGTGCGTTGTGGATTCCGAGCGGTGTCGCGCATGAGATGACTTGTCGGGGCGCGATGTCTCTACGCACGTTATATGTCGATGAACGAGTGCGCAGCGATCTACCCGATGCGTGCCGTGTGTTCGAAGTATCGGACTTGATGCGTGAGCTGGTGCTGGCAGCGTTTCGCATGCCCATCGAATACGACGAGAGCGGTCGCGACGGGCGTGTGATGGCGCTGATCCTGGATGAAATCGCGAGCGCGCCGGGCATCCCATTGCAGGTTTCGATGCCGCAAGATGCGCGTCTGTTGCGCATCTGTCGCGCGATTCTCGATGACCCGGCACATTCGCACACGCTCGATGACTGGTCCCGCATCGCTGGCATGGGTCGGCGCACCTTTACACGGCTGTTTCGCCGCGAGGCGCACATGAGCTTCGCGACCTGGCGGCAGCACGTCAGGTTGATGGAAGCGATGGCGAGACTGGCGACGGGCGAGCCGGTGACGTCGGTCGCGCTCGACGTCGGGTACAACAGTCCGAGCGCCTTTACCGCGATGTTTCGCAAGGCATTCGGCGCCGCGCCGACACGCTACATCAGCGAACAAGCGCCTTGACCGACAGCCGCTGGCCCGATTTCTACAGTTTCCGACCCTTGTAAATCGGCGCGTCGGCGTCGCTGCCAGCACCCTGCGATTGGGGGACCAATCACAAGGGAGAAGCAGTCATGCGCTCGCTTTCGGGTCATTCTAACTATCGGCAGCTGAATCGATCGCTGCTGCGCGCCGCCGCTGGAGCGGCGGGCCTGGTCATCATGACGCCGACGGCGTTCTCGCAGGAAGTGAGTGCCTCGGGTGTGGCCGACGAGAACACGGTCATCGTCACCGCCAACAAGCGCGCACAAGATTTGCGCGAGGTCGCGGGTTCAGTCAGCGCCTACACTGGCGAACAGCTCGAAGCCATCGGCGCGCAAAGCCTTTCCGATTACGTGACGCGTCTGCCGGGCGTCGTGTTCAACGACTATCAGCCTGGTGTTTCCGAAGTCGTGATCCGCGGCGTTGCTGCCACGACGTATCACGAGCAAGGCCAGACCGTCGTCGGCTACTACGTCAATGAAGTGCCCTTGAGCGAGCCAGGCTGGCCCATCGTCATTCCCGACGTCGATACGTTCGATCTGGAGCGCGTCGAAGTGCTGCGCGGTCCGCAAGGCACACTGTTTGGCTCTGCATCGCTGGGCGGTTTGGTGAATTACATCGCCAGGTCCGCGGACACGAGCGATTTCGATGCCGCCGTACAAACATCGGTGGGCACGACCAGTCATTCCGACGACATGAACTACGCCGTCAAAGGCATGGTCAACGTGCCGCTGATCGAGGACAAGCTGGCAGTGCGCGTGGTTGGTCTGGAACGCCAGGACGCAGGCTACGTCGACAACGTTCGCTTGAACAACGAGGATTCCAACGAGCTCACGACGCGCGGTGGTCGCGTCTCCGCCGTGTTCACGCCGACCGAGACGACCAGGCTCTCCTGGCTGACGATGTATCAGGAGACTCAGCTCGACGACCAAACCTACGTGACCATTCCGTCGCTCACGCGCGAAACCTACGTGCCCGAGCCGCACGAAACGGAAATGCTCATCAACAGCCTGCGCCTGGATCAGGAGCTGGGCTTCGGCAATCTCACCGTGCTGGGTGCGATGGCCGACAAGGAAAGCAACCTGATCTTCGACTACACCGGCAACTACGGCGAAGATTTCATGGCCGGCGGCCCGGTGTTCGGCGTCGGCGAAGCGGAGAGCAAGGCGCGCAATGTCGAAGTGCGCTTGTCGTCGCCCGGCGGCGGGTTCGTCGATTGGGTGGTTGGCGCGATGTATCTGAAGAGCGAGAAGGACTCCATCGACCGCACGCGTCAGGTCGGTATCGAATCGATATTGGGTTCGACGCTCGCGCCGGGCGATGATTTCGATCGTTACGTGGTCGCGCGTGACGACGAGGAAACCGCGCTGTTCGGCGAAGTCACATTCAACTTCAGCGACGCGTGGGCGCTCTCAGCCGGCGGCCGATTGTTCGACGCCAAGAGCGACAACAGTATCGTGCGCATGCCGGGCCTCGATATCCCAGCGGGAGTGAGCTTCAACCAAAGCACGTCCGAAGACGGCTTCACGCCCAAGGTGTCGCTGTCATGGAAACCCACTGGCGATCTGATGATGTACGCGACGTACTCGGAAGGCTTCCGCGTCGGCGGCGCGAATCCGAATCCGCCTGGCACCGTTACCAACGCGCGTACCTACGACAGCGACTCGGTCACGAACTATGAAATCGGCGTGCGCTCGACGCTGGCAGGCGGCGCATTGTTACTCGATGTGGCGGCGTTCCACATCAAGTGGGATGACATTCAGGTGCGTTTGTTTGGTCCCGCGCCGACGTACTACTCGTATGTGACAAACGCCGGCGGCGCGGAGAACGACGGTGTCGAATTCACCGGCACCGTGCGAGCGGCCGAAGTGTTCGAGTTCCAGACATCGGTGACTTATATCGACGCGCAGGTTTCGTCGTTCGTGCCCGATACGTTCGCCCTGGGCGGCGGTTACCCGGCAGGCACGACGCTGCCGGGC
>JBEVKA010000379.1:0-20095 GCA_040509855.1 Steroidobacter sp. | reverse complement strand
CGCGCTCGTATCGCCGAGCGTTTGATCCAGGCGCAGTCGACGGCCGCGATGCTGACGACGTTCAACGAAGTCGATCTGACGGCAGTGAACGAAATCCGCGCGCGCTATAAAGACAAGTTCGAGAAGGTGCACGGCGTGAAGCTCGGCTTCAGCTCGTTCTTCATCAAGGCGTCGATCGAGGCGCTGCGCAAGTTCCCGGCGGTCAACGCGTCCATCGACGGCAACGATGTCGTTTATCACGAGTACTACGATTTCGGCGTCGCCGTCTCCACCGAGCGCGGCTTGATGGTGCCGGTCATTCGTAATGCCGAAGCGTTGAGCTTTGCCGACCTGGAAATCGCGGTGGGCGAGTACGCCAAGAAGGCGCGCGACGGTTCGATCTCTCTCGAAGAGCTCACCGGCGGCACGTTCACCATCACCAACGGCGGCGTGTTCGGCTCGCTGATGTCGACGCCGATCCTGAATCCGCCGCAGGTCGCGATCCTGGGCATGCACAAGATCCAGGAGCGTCCGATGGTCATCGACGGCGAGATCAAGATCCGCCCGATGATGTACCTGGCGCTGACCTACGATCACCGCATCGTCGACGGCCGTGAGTCGGTGCAGTTCCTGGTTGCGATCAAGGAAGCGCTGGAGGATCCGGCGCGCCTGCTGCTGCAGCTCTAACAAGAAGCGGTTAGCGGTTAGCGGTTGGCGGTTGGTAAAGAACAAGCCGCCTCCATCTTTAACTAACAGCAAACCGCTAACCGCCAACCGCTGGAGTCCCCATGTCTTCCCAATACGACGTCATCGTCATCGGCGGCGGTCCCGCCGGCTATCCGGCCGCGATCCGCGCCGGCCAGAACAAGCTCAAGGTCGCCTGCATCGACGAGTGGCAGAACAAGGATGGTTCGTATGCCTTCGGCGGCACCTGCTTGAACGCGGGCTGCATTCCGTCCAAGGCCATGCTCGAATCTTCCGAGCTGGTTCATCGTGCTCAGCATGAGTTCGCCGTTCACGGCATCAAGGTCGGCGAAGTGTCCGTCGATGTGGCCACGATGCAGAAGCGTCGCGCCGGCATCGTCAAAGCGTCCACCCAAGGCATCAGCGCGCTGTTCAAAGCGGCGGGTGTGACGGGCCTGCAAGGTCACGGCAAATTGCTCAGCGGCAATCGTGTCGAGTACACCAGCAAGGACGGCAAGAAAGAAGAGCTGACCGCGAAGCACGTGATCCTCGCCGCGGGTTCCGCGCCGACCGAATTGAAGAGCCTGCCGTTCGACGGCAAGCAAATCGTCGACTCGTGGGGTGCATTGGAATTCAACGCCGTGCCGAAGCGCTTGGGCGTGATCGGCGCGGGCATCATCGGTTTGGAATTGGGCAGCGTGTGGCGTCGCCTGGGCTCGGAAGTCGTGGTGCTCGAAGCGCTCGACACTTTCCTGCCGGCGGCGGACGGTGCGGTGTCCAAGGAAGCCCTGAAACATTTCAAGAAGCTCGGCCTCGACATTCGCCTGGGCGCGAAGGTGAGCGGCGCCGATAAATCGGCCGGTGGCGTGAAGTTGAAATACACCGATGCCAAGGGCGAGCAGACGGTTGAAGTCGACACGGTCGTGGTCGCGATCGGTCGACGTCCTTATTCCAAGGATCTGCTCGGCGATGGCACGGGCGTGCAAGTGGACGAGCGCGGCTTCGTGAAGGTCGATCATGACTGCAAGACCGATGCGCCGAACGTTTGGGCGGTCGGTGACCTCGTGCGTGGCCCGATGCTGGCTCACAAGGGCAAGGAAGAGGGCGTGATGGTCGCGGACCTGATCGCCGGCAAAGTCGCGGAAGTGAACTACAAGACCAGTCCCTCGGTGATCTACACCGCGCCGGAAATCGCGTGGGTCGGCCAGAGCGAAGAAGAGGTGAAAAAGAGCGGCCGGGCCTACAAGATCGGCTCGTTCCCGTTCCTGGCGAGCGGTCGTGCCCGTGCGATGGAATCGACGGCGGGCTTCGTGAAGATCGTTGCGGCTCAGGATGACGACGAGATCCTGGGCGTGCACATCATCGGCCCGATGGCCGGCGAGCTGATCGCCGAAGCGGTGCTGGCGATGGAATACTCGGCGAGCACCGAGGATCTCCAGCGCACCATTCATGCGCACCCGACGCTGTCCGAAGCCGTGCACGAGGCGGCCCTGAACGCGGACAAGATCGCGATCGACTTCCCAAATCGATAACTGGTCGAAGCGTCAACGCCCGATCACGGGGCGAGGGCGAGGTCACCGTCGCGACTGGGCCGGTGACCGAGCCGATCCGGTCGCAGGCGAGTTATAAAACGGTGAGCGTTGTGCGCTAACGCCATTGCATCGGCTATTCTCGGCCGATGCACAATACCGACAATCTCCCGTCTGGCCACAAAGTTTCCTCCGGCGCGGCCGGCAATCCCGATGCCTTGCTGTCTCGGGAATTGGGCACCCGACAACTCGCGGCAACCATCTTCAACTACACCGTCGGCAGCGGCATTTTCGTGCTGCCCGCGTTCGCGGTGTTACAGCTCGGCACGGCAGCGCCGCTCGCTTACGTCGCGTGCGCCGTCATCATCGGTCTCGTCGTGCTGTGTTTCGCCGAAGCGGGCAGTCGAGTCTCCGCGACGGGCGGACCCTATGCATATGTGGAAACGGCGCTGGGGCCGTTCGTTGGCTTCGTCGCCGGATGCCTGGTGCTCGCCACCGGCACGTCCGCCGCGGGAGCCGTATCGAGCGTGCTGGCTCGCTCCATTCTTTCTTTGTGGCCGGATGCGCCCCGATGGGTGACTCCCCTGGTGATTCTGTTGTTGGTCAGCATGCTGGTGTCGATCAACTATCGCGGCGTGAAAACCGGCGCGCGCGTGATCGAAGGCATCACCATCGCGAAGCTGTTGCCGTTGCTGGCGTTCGTCGCCATCGGCGTGTTCTTCATCGAGCCGGCGAATCTTGCGTGGACGGCGGTACCGGACATGAGCGCGGTGCTCGGCACGGCCGGTATCGTGATCTTCGCGTTCTCGGGTATCGAAGGTTCGCTGATTCCCAGCGGCGAGGTGAAAAATCCTTCCAAGACCGTGCCGCGAGCTGCCTTCCTCGCGCTCGGTACCGCCACGCTGCTGTATCTCGCGATTCAGTTCGTCGCACTGGGCATTCTCGGCACGGACCTGGCGAATGATCGCACCACGCCGCTGGCGTCAGCAGCCAATGCTATCGTTGGCCCGATCGGACGCACCATCCTGGTCGTGGGCGCAGTCATTTCCATGTTCGGTTACTTGAGCGCGAACGTGCTCTCCGAACCCCGCGGTTTGTTTGCTCTCAGTCGCGACGGCTTCCTGCCTCGCGTGCTGTCGTCGGTGCATCCCACCTTTCACACGCCTCACAAAGCGATCGTCGTCTACGGCGTGATCGTCGCAGCCATCGCCTTGTCCGGCACCTATGAAACACTCGCGGTGTTCGCCAATCTGGCGGCGCTGATGTTGTATTCCTTGTGCGCCATTGCTGCGCTGGTACTGCGCAAACGCGATGTGCGCACCGACGGCGAACCTTTCCTCACGCCCGGTGGCCCGTTGGTGCCGATCGCCGCCAGCATATCGCTGTCGTGGTTGTTCTATGAGACGGTGCAGCTGGATCAATTCATCGCACTGCTGATCGTGCTGGCGGTGATCGTCGTGTTGTACACGCTGCGCATGATGCGCGGGAAGAAACTGGCAACGGCGGAATAGTAGATCAGCCCGGCGCCCGCGAACCCACCGGCGCCTTGCCGACCCACTTCTGAAACTGAGCAATGCCGGCGCTGCCTTCCGCCGGCGCCCACTCGGCGAATTCGGCAGCTGTCGCTGGATCGTATGGGCCTTCCTTCACTTCGAGAAATGCCGCGCCATCCGTCAGCGGCAGCAGCGTGTGCATCGTGCCTCGAGGCAGCTCGTAGGCCATGTTGGCCGTGCCCTCGCCGAGGAAGCAGCGTTCGGTGATGTTGCCGGCATCGTCGAAAATCACCATCTCGAAGCGACCGCGAATCACCGTCACCAATTCCGATTTGGTCCAGTGCCGGTGCGGGCGAACGTAGGAGTCGCGCAGCGCCACGACGATGAATCGTTGTAACGCGTCCGTCGGTGATTCGTGCAGGTTGTGATGAGCGCGGCGACGTGGGCTCTGCGCCGCTTTGACGGCGAGCTCGTCGAGCAGGGTAGTGGCGATGAGTTTCATATTCGTGGATTCGTTCAAGCCTTGCGCCGCGCGCTCACGATATTCGGCAGACCCTGAATGCGTGCCAACACGCGCGACAGCTCTTCGAGATCGTGCACCGTGATCTTGAAGCTCATGTCGGCGGTGCCTTCGCTTTCCTGGGTGACCGTGTTCATGGCGTGAATGTTGATCTTAGAATCGGCGAGCACGGCGCTGATATCGCGTAACAGGCCACGGCGATCGTAAGCGCGTACGTGGATATCGACAGGGAACGAACGATCGTTGCCAGCGCCCCATTCGACGGGAATGACGCGCTCGGGATTCTCCCTCGCCATACGCCTGAAGTTGATGCAGTCCTCGCGATGAATGCTGACGCCGCGCCCCAGCGTGATGTATCCGCCGATGGCTTCGGGTGGCACGGGGCTGCAGCAGCCGGCGAAGTTCGACAGCAGATCGTCGACGCCGTCGATGGTGATGCCCGACGCTTTCTTCGGTTCAGCTGCCGGCCGACGCACGATGGGCATCGGTAGTTCCTGCGGCTTGGCGCGCCGCTGGATTGCGCCGCTGATCTGCGCGACGTTGATCTCGCCTTCGCCGATGGCGCGATACAGCTGATCGGCATTGTCGAAATTGAATTCGCTGATGAGCTCCGGCAGCGTCACCGAGTGAATGGCCAGGTGCTGCAGCTCGCGCTCCAGGATCTGTTTGCCTTGCTGCTGATTCTGCTGCTCGTCGAGCTTGCGAAACCAGGAGCGAACTTTGTTCCGATTGCGCGGCGAGGCCAGGAAACCGAGCGACGGCACCAGCCAGTCGCGACTTGGATTGGGCTGCTTGGCGGTGATGATCTCGACCTGATCGCCGTTCGCGAGCGTCTGGTTCAACGACACCATGCGCCCATTGACCTTCGCGCCCCGGCAGCGATGACCCAGGTCGGTGTGCACGTGATACGCAAAGTCGAGCGGAGTGGCGCCACGGGGCAGGTCGACGACTTCGCCGCGCGGTGAAATCGCGTAGACGCGATCCTCGAAGATTTCCGAGCGCACCCGATCGAGGAACTCGCCTTCGGTTTCGTGATCGCGCTCGCCCGGCTCGAGGATCTGTCGCAGCCAGACGATCTTTTGTTCGTAAGCGGGATTGGCTTTGCCGCCTTCCTTGTAGCGCCAGTGAGCCGCCACGCCCAGCTCGGCGTGGTCATGCATTTCACGCGTGCGGATCTGAATTTCCAGCGGCAGCTTGCCGGGCCCGATCACCGCGGTATGTAGTGAGCGGTAGAGGTTGTCCTTGGGCGTGGCGATGTAGTCGTCGAACTCGCCGGGAATGTATGGCCAGCGGCCGTGCACGATGCCGAGCACGGCGTAGCAATCGGCCACGCTACCGACCAGCACGCGTACGGCGCGAATGTCATAGAGCTGGTCGAACGCCAGATGCTTGCGCTGCATTTTGCGCCAGATGCTATAGATGTGCTTGGGCCGGCCGGCGATCTCGGCGTGGATATGCACCTTGGCCAGCTCCTCGCGCAGCAGCTGGATCACTTCGTCGATGTAACGCTCGCGATCGGCGCGCTTGGCGGCGAGCCAGCCGGCGACGCGCTTGTAATTCTCCGGATCGAGATAGCGAAAGCTCAGGTCTTCCAATTCCCACTTGAGCTGCCACACGCCGAGACGATTGGCGAGCGGTGCATATACTTCACGCGTCTCGTAGGCCAGGCGCTCGCGCTCCGCCGGTGGCGCATCTTTGCTATCGCGCAGCTGTTGCAACTGGGCAGCCAGCTTCACCAGCACGAGACGCGGATCGGTGACGATCGCGAGCAGCATCTTGCGCAAGCCCTCGGCTTGATTTGCAGACAGCGCCGGCGTGCCACGACCCGTCGTGCTCGGCACGCTGATGTTCAGCGAGCCGAGTCGTTGCAACTCGGTCGCGATCCGATTCGCGGTCTCGCCAATGGAGGTCGAGGCTTGCTCGGACGTGACAGCTCCCGCTTCCAGCAGCGGCAATAACAGTGCGCCGCCGAGAATGTCGTCATCGTCGGTCAGGCTGGTCAGGATGTCGCCGATCGATTGGGCGCGCGCCAGCGCCGCTGCGGTTTGCGGTTTCTCGTTGCCGGCCACGGCGGTCAGTTTCGCCAGCAGCTCTCGGGCGTGGCGACGAGCGTTGGCCGTCTGTTCGGTCTCGGATGCGGCGGCGTCGACGGAAGGCATTATCGTGTCGGTTTGGAACCGAAAGCCGTTATCATACCGGGCATCGTACTTTCATGAACTTGGCGGAGGAGTCCTTGCGCAGATCGCGGCGCCCGAAAAGTCTCGCCGAGCTCAATATCGCCCGGTTGGCGCCGGCCGTGACTCCACCGCCTTCGGCAGCAACCCTGCCGGCGCGGGTGCGCATCCTGGGGTTGGATCCAGGTTCCCAATGCACCGGTTACGCCGTCGTCGAAACGGGTGTGCGTGTTGTTTACGTGGCATGTGGATCGATCCGTACGCGCGGCGGTTCGCTGACCGAACGGTTGCAGGAGATCTTTGCCGGCGTGGATCGGCTGAGCAACGAATACCGCCCGGACGAGGTCGCCATTGAGCGCATCTTCATGCACCGCAATGCCGACAGCGCGCTCAAGCTCGGCCAGGCGCGAGGCGCAGCGTTGAGTGGGACTTTCGCCGTGCGCCCGCGTGTTTTTGAGTACGCGCCGCGCGAAGTGAAATTGGCGGTGGTGGGAACGGGCGCTGCGCAGAAGGAACAAGTACAGCTGATGGTGCGACGTTTGTTGAATCTCTCCGGCCCGCTGGGCGCGGACGCGGCCGATGCGCTGGCGATCGCGCTTTGTCACGCGCACTCCCGCAATCTCAACGGTCAGCTGCGCAGCCTGGCCGTCGCCGCGAGCGGCGGGGCGCAATGATCGGCTTCCTGCGCGGTCGACTGACCGCCAAACAACCTCCGCAACTGGTGATCGACGTCGGCGGCGTCGGTTACGAGGTGGAAGCGCCGATGTCCACCTTTTACGGCCTGCCCGCGGCCGGCGCGGAAATTCATTTGTTTACTCACCTGGTGGTGCGCGAGGACGCGCACATCCTGTTCGGCTTCGGCAGCGAGCGGGAACGGCGTTTGTTTCGTGAGTTGCTGAAAGTTTCCAATGTCGGCCCGAAACTGGCGCTGGCGCTGCTGTCGGGCATGGCGGTCGATGCGTTCCTGCTGTGTATCGAGTCGCAGGACGTCGACACGCTGGTCCGCATCCCGGGCGTGGGCCGCAAGACGGCCGAGCGTTTGCTGGTGGAAATGCGCGATCGGGTGAAGGGTTTTGGCGACACCGGCCTGGCCGTGTTGCCCATGGCTGGAACTGCAGAAGCTACCAAGGGTCCACAGGCGGAGGCTTTCAGCGCCCTGGTGGCGCTGGGTTACAAACCCGCCGAAGTGACGCGCCTGCTGAAGGCGGTGGACGCGTCGGTGCAGACCACCGAGGAAATCATTCGTCGCGCGTTGCAGGCCGCCGTCACCAAATAGTCGCCCGGATAATTGATAGTTCATGATCGAGCAGGACCGAATCGTTTCCGCCGGCACCCAAGGTGACGAAGCCGCCTTGGATCGCGCCGTGCGGCCGAAAAAACTGGCGGATTACGTCGGCCAGACCGCGGTCAAGACGCAGATGGAGATTTTCATCCAGGCAGCGCGCAACCGGCGCGAGGCGCTGGATCACGTGCTGATCTTCGGTCCGCCGGGCCTGGGCAAGACCACACTCGCGAACATCGTGGCCAATGAGCTCGGCGTGAGTTTGCGGCAGACCTCCGGGCCGGTGATCGAGCGGGCCGGTGACCTGGCGGCGCTGCTCACCAACCTGCAGCCCAACGACGTATTGTTCGTCGACGAGATTCACCGCCTGAGCCCGGTGGTGGAGGAAATCCTGTATCCGGCGATGGAGGACTTCCAGCTCGATATCATGATCGGCGAGGGCCCGGGCGCACGTTCCATCAAACTGGATCTGCCGCCGTTCACGCTGATCGGCGCCACCACGCGAGCAGGTTTGCTGACGTCGCCATTGCGCGATCGTTTCGGCATCGTGCAGCGCCTGGAATTCTACGATCATGCCGAGCTCACACGCATCGTGACGCGCTCGGCGGGGCTGCTCGGCGTGCCCACCGATGCCGGCGGCGCCAGCCGGATCGCCCAGCGTTCCCGGGGAACTCCGCGTATCGCCAATCGGTTGCTGAGGCGCGTGCGGGATTACGCCGAGGTGCGCGCGGGTGGCAACATCACGGACGAAGTGGCGCAGGCGGCGCTCGACATGCTGGACGTCGACCCGCTCGGCTTCGATCTGATGGATCGCAAACTGCTGCTGGCCATCATCGAAAAGTTCGACGGCGGGCCGGTGGGCGTGGAGAGCATGGCCGCTGCGCTGGGCGAGGAACGAGGCACCATCGAAGATGTGATCGAGCCGTATCTGATCCAGCAGGGTTTCATCATGCGCACGGCGCGCGGTCGCGTGGCGACGCGCATCGCGTATCAGCACTTCGGCCTGAAGACGCCGGAGCGGCCCGGCACCGGCGAGTTGTTCGCGGAGTGACGGGATTGTTCACCTGGCCGGTGCGAGTTTATTGGGAGGACACCGATGCCGGCGGCATCGTGTACTACGCCAATTATCTCAAGTTCATGGAGCGCGCCCGCACCGAGTGGCTGCGTGCCGCCGGCATCGAGCAGCTGCCGCTCAAGGAGCAGCACGGCCTGATGTTCGTGGTCGTCGACCTGGAAGCGCACTATCGCAAGCCGGCGCGTTACGGCGACGAGCTGCTCGTGACTTGTGAGATCGAGGAGCGCACGCGCGCGAGCTTGACGTTCCAGCAACACATTCGTCGCCACGACGAGCTGCTGATCGAAGGCAAGGTGCGCGTCGCGTGCCTGGATGCGAATAGTCTGAAGCCCAAGGCGCTGCCCAAGGATCTGTTGTGAGCGCCCAGCGATCGAGAATTCATGCGGAGTGAATGGGAATGATGTCGCAGAACCTGAATCCCGTCGAACTGGTGCTGAACGCCAGCATCGTGGTGCAGCTGGTGATGGCATTGCTGCTGCTGGCCTCGCTGGTGTCGTGGTCCATCATGCTGCGCAAACGCGCTGAGCTGCGCCGGGCGCGCCTGGACGCGGATCGTTTCGAGGAAACGTTCTGGTCGGGCGGCGATCTCACCGCGATGTTTCGTTCCATCGACCAGGGTCGTCGCGTCACCCGGGGCATGGAGGCGATTTTCGAGCAGGGCTTTCGAGAGTTCTCACGCATGCGTCAGCAGGGCGGTGTCGCCTCGGCGCAGCTGATCGAAGGCGCTCGCCGTGGCATGCGCGTCGCGCTGTTGAAAGAAAGCGATCGGTTGGAACTGGGCCTCGCGATGCTCGCCACCATCGGCTCGACCAGTCCGTACGTCGGACTGTTCGGCACCGTGTGGGGCATCATGAACGCGTTCCACGGCCTCGGTAACGTCCAGCAGGCGACGCTCGCGATGGTCGCGCCCGGCATCACCGAGGCGTTGATTGCCACCGCGATGGGGTTGTTCGCCGCCATTCCGGCGGTCGTTGCCTACAACCGTTACGCCGATCAGGTCAGTCGCGTCGAAACTCGCTACGACACGTTCGTCGAAGAGCTGTCGACCATTCTGCAGCGGCACGCTGCCACGCCGCGCGCCGAAGGTCATCGCGGCGTCGCCGAGGCGCACGCATGAGCCCGACGAACAATCGTCGCGGCAAGCGGCTGGTCGCGGAAATGAACGTCGTTCCCTATATCGACGTGATGCTGGTGCTGCTCATCATTTTCATGATTACCGCGCCGATGCTCACGCAGGGAATCAAGGTCGAGCTGCCCAAGGCCGGCGCGGAGGCGTTGCCGGAAGAGATGATGCGCAAGCATCAGCCGCTGATTCTCAGCGTCGATTCCGCCGGGCGCTACTACGTCAACATCGGCGCGGATGAAGAGAGTCCGATCGACGAGAACACCGTGGTCGAGCGCGTCTCGACGGTATTGCGCCGGGCCCCGGAGACGCCAGTGCTGGTGAAGGCGGATCAAAGTGTGCCGTACGGACGCGTCGTCACGGGCATGGTGTTGCTGCAAGAGGCAGGCGCGGAGAAAGTGGGCTTCATCACCGATCCGGCAGACACGCGGGACCGTAAGAAGCGCTGAGGCATGGTCGATTTCGTCAAACAACATTGGGCTTATATTCTCGGCGCGCTGCTGCTGCATGCGTTGTTCGCGGCCATTTTCGGCCTGACGATGCTGGACATGCAGCGCGATCCGCCGCCAGTGCAGCTGGCGATCCAGGCGGTGATCGTCGATCCTTCCGCGTTGAGCCAGTCGACCCGTCAGCAGCAACAACGCCGCGAACGCGAGCGTGAGCGCACGGCTCAGCAGGAACGCGAGCAACAGGCGCAACGCGAGCAGCAGGAACAACAAGTAAAGCGTGAACGCGAGCAAGCCGCCGAACAGCAGCGTCGCGAGCAGGAAGAGACCGTCCGCCGGGAATCGGAACAACGCGCCGAGCAGGAGCGTCAGGTCGAATTGAAACAACGCCAGGAGGCCGAGCAGCGGCGCGTCGTCGAGGAGCAGCAACTGCGCGAGCGTCAGGAAACGGAACGCAAACGTGCCGTCGCCGAGGCGGAGAAAAAGCGTCAGGCCGATGCCGAGGCCAAACGGGTCGCCGAGATCGAGCGCAAGCAAAAGGAAGAGGCGGAGCGTCGGCGGGCTGCCGATGAAGCTCGATTGCAGCAGGCGCGTGAGTCCGACCTGGCGCGGCAACTGGAAGAGGAAGAGGGCGCGACACAAGCACGTGGCTCGCCGGCGATGGCTCAATACATCGCGATGATCCGTCAGCAGGTCGAGCGCCGCTGGCGACGTCCGCTGTCCGCCACCGAAGGGTTGGAGTGCGAAGTGCGTGTCGCGCAGACACCCGCCGGCGTGGTGCTGTCCGTGCAGGTAACCCGATGCAACGGCGATGCAGCCGTGAAGCAGTCGATCGAAACGG
This sequence comes from Steroidobacter sp., assembly GCA_040509855.1. Lineage (GTDB taxonomy): Bacteria > Pseudomonadota > Gammaproteobacteria > Steroidobacterales > Steroidobacteraceae > Steroidobacter. Next base: position 8,949 of record JBEVKA010000379.1, on the reverse strand, counting down.
CCGTGCTCGGCGCATCGCCCTTGCCGCCGCCGCCGGATCCGCGACTGTTCGAACGCAACCTGGTGTTTATTTTCAAGCCGACGTTATAACGGCGGTTGGCGGTTGGCGGTTAGCGGTTGGTTCAGAAGATGCCCCTCTGACCAACCCCTAACCGCTAACCGCCAACCGCCGCTCCAGAGGAGCTGAAGCGAGATGAGAAGACTTTGCTCTGTATTCGCCTGGTTGGCGCTATCGCTGGTCGCGGTCGCGGCCAACGCCCAGCTGGTCATCACCATCGACAAATCCATGGACGACGCGACGCCGATCGCGATCGTGCCCTTCGGTTGGGAGTCCACTGGCGCGGCGCCGTTCGACGTGGCCGAAGTAGTCGCGGCGGACTTGCAGCGTAGTGGCCGCTTCGCGCCGCTGGATCGCAAGGACATGATCGATCGTCCCACCGCGGGCGACCAGATTCGCTTTCAGGACTGGCGCTATTTGAAGAGCGACTTCATCGCGGTCGGCAAGCTGGTGCCCGAGGGCAGCGGTTTCGCCGCACAGTTCGAGCTCTACAACGTGCTCACTGGCCAGCGCCTCGCCGGCCAGCGCCTGACCGCCACTGCCAACTCGATGCGCGCCATGGCGCATCGGATTTCCGATCTGATCTTCCAACAGCTCACCGGTGTTCGTGGCGCGTTCTCGACGCGCGTGGCGTTCGTCAGCGTGGAAGGCAAGCCGCCCCAGCAGAACTACAAGCTGATCGTTTCCGACTACGATGGCGAGAATCAGCAGGTGATCGCCACTTCGACCGAGCCGCTGATGTCGCCGGCGTGGTCGCCGGACGGACAGAGCCTGGCGTATGTTTCTTTCGAGAGCAAAGCCTCGGCCATCTTCGTGCAAACCTTGCGCACGGGCGAACGCCGACGAGTATCGGCTCGAGCAGGCATCAATGGCGCGCCCTCGTGGTCGCCCGACGGCCAGACGCTGGCGCTGACGCTGTCGCGCAAGGACGGCGACGTCGATGTCTACACATTGAACCTGACTTCGCAGGTGCTGACGCGCATGACGTTCGATCCCGGCATCGATACCGAGCCGTCGTGGTCGGTCGACGGCAGCAAGCTGTATTTCATGTCCGATCGCGCCGGCGGTCCGCAGATCTATGAGATCGACGTGTCCAATCCGAATCGCGCCACGCGTGTGAGCTTCGAGGGCAGTTACAACGCCCGTCCGCGCCTGTCTCCGGACGGCAAGCAGCTGGCGGTGGTGCATCTGGATCGAGGCAATTACCGGATCGCGGTGATCGATCTCGCGTCGCGTGCGGTGCAGGTCCTCTCGCAGGGCCGGCAGGACGAGAGCCCGAGCTTTGCACCCAATGGCGCCACGTTGATCTACGCAACTCAGGATCGAGGACGCGGCGTTCTGGCCACGGTGTCTGTCGACGGCCGCGTGCAACAGCGCTTGACGGCCAACACGGGCGACGTGCGTGAACCGGTGTGGGGCCCGTTTCCGGTGCGATAGCCGGTAATTAGTCCACTATCGGTGTGTTTTCACCATGAAAAATCCGGCGAATCGGCTCGTCGCGGCTCCAGTTGTGGCAAAATTCGCGCGGTTTTCGTCGATGAACGACGGCTGTGCGGATTTTTCAGCGGATCCGTCGGTCTCAAGATAACTAAACTCCAGGAGAGTGTAGATGCGTGCAACGCAGGTGATGCTGATCGCGGTGAGTGGCCTGTTGCTGGCGGGCTGTCCCAAGAAGCCCCAAACGCTTCCGGACGCGCAGCCGACCGAAGAGGTGGGCGGAGCCACCACCGGCGGTGCAGCCACCGATAGCGTGAGCGGCGCGCCGACGGGCGACGCAGCTGAACTGCAGGCCGCCAAAAGCGCTGGCGTCATCGTCTACTTCGATTACGACCGCGCTGAGATCAAACCAGAGTTCGTGCCGGTCGTGGCCGCGCACGCGAAGTACCTGAACGCCAACGCGCAGCGGAAGGTGCGTTTGGAAGGCCACTCCGACGAACGCGGTTCACGCGAATACAACATCGGCCTCGGTGAGCGTCGCGCTCAGGCCGTGCGTCGCGCGCTGATGCTCCAGGGTGTGACGGAAAACCAGATCACCACCGTGAGCTACGGCGAAGAGCGTCCGGCCGTGCAAGGCGGTGACGAATCCGCGTACTCCAAGAATCGTCGCGTCGAATTGGTCTACGGTCGATGACACACGCCATGAACGTCCCTCATGTCAGCCAGGAAGCGAATCCGCGCGGAGCGCGGGTGAGGGTGTCTGTTAGAGGCGCGCTGTTGGTTGCCGTCGCGGCCGCCCTTTCCGGATGCGTCTCGACGCCGCCCGAAGCGGATCCGGTCGTGCAGAAGCTCACCGAGCTCGACAGTCGTTTGTTACGTCTGGAGCGTGTGCTCGCCAATCAGAGCCTGCTCGATCTGTCGCAACGGATCGAGGCCGCTCAGGCGGAAACACGGGTGCTGCGTGGGCAGATCGATGAGCTGCAACATGCCGTGAATCAGAGCCAGACGCAGCAGCGCGAAATGTATGGTGACGTCGATCGTCGCCTCGCGGCGCTGGAAGGCGGCTCGCGTGCAGGCGCACCCGCGGGCGTCGCGCCACCGGCGGGCGGACTGCCGATTCCCCAAGGAGACGATCGAGCCAACTATCAAGCGGCGTTCGATCTGCTCAAAGACGCGAAGTATCCCGAGGCGATCAACGCCTTCAAGCAATACCTCAGCAGCTTTCCAACCAGCGGCCTCGCGGACAACGCGCAGTACTGGCTGGGCGAAGCGCACTACGTGACCAAACAGTATCCGGATGCGCTACGCGACTTTCGGACTGTGGTCGAAAAATATCCGGACTCGCGCAAGAGTCCGGATGCGCTGCTGAAGAGCGGCTATTGCAACTACGAGCTGAAGAACTGGGGCGAAGCGCGCTCGGCGCTGACCCAGGTCGTGCAGCGTTTTGGTGACACCACCGCCGCGCGTCTCGCTGGCCAGCGGCTGGCGAAAAGGGACGGCGAAAGCAGATAGTTGGTAACGGTGACGCCGGTCGTGGCGTCACCGGATTCCGCGATCTCACGCCAGTGGTTCGAGCATTGCCGTCATGAGTCTCGCTGAGCCAGCCACCGCTGATTCCTCCGTCACCGCACCGAGCGGCTCGACGCGCGTCAAACTCACCGAGATCTTCCTCTCCATCCAGGGCGAAGCGGACAGCGTGGGGTGGCCGACGGTGTTCGTGCGTCTCACCGGGTGCCCGTTGCGTTGCCAGTACTGTGACACCGCGTATGCGTTCTACGGCGGCGAATGGTTCTCCATCGAGCACGTGATGGAGCGCGTGGCTTCGTTCAACACACGACACGTATGTGTCACCGGCGGTGAGCCACTCGCACAAAAAGGCTGCGTGCCACTGCTGCGCCAACTGTGCGACGCCGGCTATCGCGTGTCGTTGGAAACCAGCGGTGCGATCGATGTGAGCAACGTCGATCCACGTGTGGTGCGCGTCGTCGACGTCAAGACGCCGGGCAGCGGCGAGCTCGCGCGCAATCGCTACGAGAATCTGGATGTGCTGCGTGCAAATGAGCAGGTGAAGTTCGTGTTGTGTAGTCGCGAAGACTTCGAATGGGCTCGCGACTTCATTCGTGAACGCCGTCTGCCCGAGCGCTGCATGGTGCTGTTCAGTCCGAGCTACGGTCAGGTGGAGCCGAGAGACCTGGCTCAATGGGTGCTCGATGAACGGTTGCCGGTGCGGCTGCAGGTCCAGCTGCACAAGGTGTTGTGGGGCGATACGCCCGGTAAGTGATCGATCAATCTTTGGGGAGATTTTGGTTTGTCCGCCAATGATGCCGTGGTGCTGCTTTCAGGTGGCTTGGATTCAGCCACCGCGCTGGCTATTGCTCGCGAGCAAGGGCTGCGATGTCACGCGCTCAGCGTGGACTACGGCCAACGCCATCGCGCCGAGCTCGACGCCGCCACGCGTGTGGCGAAGGCGATTGGAGCGGTCGAGCATCGCACGTTGCGAATCGACCTCGGCGGCATCGGCGGATCGGCGCTGACCGATGCGAGCATCGCCGTGCCCGAATCGCCGCAGATCGGGATTCCAGTGACGTATGTTCCCGCGCGCAACACCGTGATGCTGTCGTTCGCGCTCGGCTGGGCCGAGGTGCTCGAAGCGCCGAAGATTTTCATCGGCGTGAACGCCGTGGACTATTCCGGCTATCCCGACTGCCGCCCCGTCTTCGTCGCCGCCTTCGAACGCGTCGCCAACCTCGCCACCAAGGCGGGCGTGGAGGGCACGGTCGCGTTCAAGATCGTGACCCCGCTGATCGACCTGACCAAAGCTCAGATCATCCAGCGCGGCGTGGCGCTGGGCGTCGACTATTCGCTGACAGTGTCGTGCTACCAGGCCGACGACGCTGGCCGTGGCTGCGGCAGCTGTGACGCCTGCCGGCTGCGCCGGGACGGCTTCCAGGCCGCCGGCGTGCCAGATCCGACGCGCTACTACCGCTAACGGCAAACCGTGTCAGCCCTGCATTTCGTCGGTGAACTTAGTCGCGGCTTTCTGTATCATTCGCGCCCCGTCAGGCCCTCCGCGCCTGACCGCCTTTCCCCCGTGGGTCGGTAGCTCAGTCGGTAGAGCACTGGACTTTTAATCCATTGGTCGTGGGTTCGAATCCCACCCGACCCACCATTTAGCCGTCGATGTCAGCCAACGTCCGTGCACGGCTTCGAGATGCAATCGAAAGGCAGCTCGCCTGCGCCGAAGTCACCAGCCAGATTTGCGTCGCCCGGTGTGGCGCACCTGACTACTAACAACCGATTCGAGTTCGCGGGTGTTGCGCGACCGACCTGCAATGGCGATGCCTTTGCTTGCGGTTCATCGGGATGCAGAGATAGAAAGACATCACATCAGACGATGAACTCGCAGTGCTGGCCGGTGTAGGTGCGTGGCATCCAATACCCGGTGATAATGATCCGTGAAGGAACCCACTGTTGTGACATGTCACGTCATTCAGGTCGTAGCATGGAGAGCGGGTAAACAATGAGCTACTACACGCACGTAGAGATTGCCGTCATCGATGGTGATCTTGCGTCCGACCCCCACGAGCAACAAGTCGCTCGCGTGAAGCCTTTCATTGAGAAGTTCAGAAGCATGGAGCATCGGGACGGCTTTGATGGAATGTATCTGGACCAGATAGAGGAGATTCTGGCGGGCAAGCTCGTGCTCATGCATGGTTATTCCAGTCAGGCGGAGGAGTTCGTGCGCTTCTTATCGGAGTGCTTTCCAGACACGACGTTTGCAGCTCGTGGGATGGGCGAAGAGCTCGATGATCTCTGGCGGCTTCGATATGTAAACGGACGGAAGATTGCCGAAAATCCAGGCAGGGCATTTCCATCTCCGCAACCCGAAGCGGGCGCACCGCTATTCACGCGCGTTCCAAACGCGTCTGGGAAAGGCTGGCGTTCGTTCATCCGTCCAGCGTATCTACGGGCGCTTCTGGCCGCAGTCATCCTGCTGGTCGCGGCGATCCTCGTGCTTTCCTGACGGTAATGCCCAAGTCGGACTCTTCGCCGGCTGCGGACTGGCCGCACGCTTCGGTTGTGCCGAAACGTTGCGAGCGGTCATATCCGATCTCCTTCAGCGCGAGAGAGTGCAAGAGACCGCGCTAGGGGAATGGATGAAGGAGAGTGACTTACTTCGGCGAGTGACCCACGCCGGCGGCGCTCTTGGACGAGAGCCTGGCTTGGGGGCGATGTAGCGACTCTCTCAGAGCAAGATTTGCGTGGTCGGACGCGAATCGCACATTTGTGTACCCCCTCTCATCATTTCCTCGTCGCCGCGTTATCGATCGCTCTACGCGGATCCAACGTTGTCCCGACCGTAGATTTACGGCCTCTCGTGTAAATACGTGTACGTATTCACGCGACCACCACGGTTTGCGATTGTGTCGCGCGTTCGCGGACACGCTGATGAGGACGCTCGTGAATAGATAACAAATGTTGTGCGGGCATCAAAAAATGTTAGCGCTGTCACCCCAAAACGGAATATCGAGTGGGTGCCCGATGACGGCTACCAATCTCCCGAGGTCATCCTTAGATGCTCGCGAGGAGCACATACAGATGAAATCGCTTTCAAGAATTCCGCCAGGCGCGAGCGACGCGGAGCTGGTCCGCGATTACGGATGCGATCGCCGCCGGGGCTGGAATTTCCCTGGAATGGTGCATCGTGCGATCAGTGTGAGGCGCGTCTCGAAACGCGGCTGCACTGTGGTTTTGATGTAGCGACAACAGTGTGATTCCCATCACAGGGCCGCTGCAATTCGTATTACTCCGGCAACAGCTGTTGCACTCTTTAAATTGTGAGCGCTATCATGCGCCCCAGCTGCGATCGACCGGATTCGCGTCCGAGCGGCCAGCGAACAAAAACGCAACTGTCGGGATGGGCAGTCAGCAATCAGTCTGGAAGTCGGGGGTCGGCGCAATGTGCACGCAACGGCATTCGCGAAATTCGGCGCAACTTTGCAGCCGGGCAAACCACAACAGCGTTTCCTCGCAATCACGTGTATACCCGCACACCGTCTTGATGGGTGGCGGTCCCGATTCTTTTTGAATCAATTCGTTCGCTTGGAGGGGATGTCGTGAATATGAACTGGCCTCATGCAGTCAGCAGAGCAAGTTTCCTTGGATTGTGTATTGCCGCTACCTTGGCCCAGGCGCAAGAGGCGGCTCAGCAGCAGCGCGAGGAGCTCGAAGAAGTCGTGGTAACCGGCTTCCGGCAGAGTCTCGAGAGCTCCACTGAAGCCAAGCGCGAGTCGGTCGGATTCGTGGACGCGATCTTCGCCGAAGACATCGGCAAGTTCCCGGACACCAATATCGCCGAGTCGTTCCAGCGCATTCCCGGCATCCAGATCAGCCGCGAAATCAGCGGTGAGGGTACGACGGTCGCGATCCGCGGCTTGAACACCAACTTCACGCGAGTGCTGTTGAACAACGCGCCGGTAGCGGTCGCACAGGGCCCGCAGGAAGGCACGGGCGCGAATCGCGAAGTGCCGCTCGACATGTTCCCACCGGAGCTGTTCTCGAAACTGGAAGTGTTCAAGACGCCATCGGCCAGCCTGGTCGAAGGTGGTGCAGCGGGCACGATCAACATGCGGATGGCGCGGCCGTTCGACAACGAAGGCCGGCATCTGACCTACTCGATTCAAGGTACCGACAACGACAACGCCGATGATCTGGGTGGCCGTGCCGCGCTCATCGCGAGCAACACCTGGGACAACTTTGGCGTACTGGCGGGCGTGACCGCCGTTCGCAACAAGGTCGCGACCACCGGTTTCGAATCCGTCGGCTGGTCGAGCATTGGACTGAGCGCGACGCAATGTACCGCTCCCACCGGCTGTAACAGCACGGGCGGCAATCTCGTAAACATCGTTCCGGGCACCGTTCCGACCAACGCGAGCACGGCCGGTCTCACGCCCGGCGCAACCATCGATCAGGCGTTCCTACTCGCGAACAATCCCGGCCTCTCGATCCAACAGATCGACAACGCGGTGATTCCGCGTCTGGGCCGCTCGATGTATGAAGAGGGCGATCGCGATCGCTACAACGCGGTGGTTAGCCTGGAATTCCGCCCCAGCGACAGCATGCAGTTGTTCCTGGATTCGATGTACGGCAAGCAGGAGAGCGACTTCACCCGCCAGGCCACTGCGTGGGCCGTGCGTGCCGGCAGCCAAGGCGGCCGCATCATCCCGACTCAGATGCAAGTGGACCGCGCGAACTGCGCCACTGGTTGCGTGGCCACCGCGGGTGTGTTCCCGAACTCGCAGTTCATGATGGAATTCCGACCCTATGAAGAAGAGTCCACGTTCTACGGCACCAATCCGGGCATGACCTGGCAGATCGCGGAGAAGCTGAGCCTCGACGTGCAGGGCAACTACACCAAGAGCGAATTCACCCGCGAAGCTTCGACGGTGCTGCTCATTTCCGACACCACCACCGTCAACTTCAGCAACAACGGCGGCGACCGACCCAGCATCACATCCAGCGTCGACTTGAACGACCCGAACAGCTGGCAGTGGCTGGTTTCCGATCGCGGCGGCCAGGACGTCGGTCGTGTGAATCTGCAAATCGAAGATCGTGAGACCAAGACGACCGGCGGTCGCTTCGCGGTGACCTGGGGCGACAGCGCCTTCAGTGTGAGTGGCGGTGGCGCGTACGACGAAATTTCGCGCGACATCCGTCCGACTGGCGCCGATGCACAGTGGCAAGCGGTAGCCTGCGGCGGTAGCCCGACAAACTTCCGTCTGGCGCCGAACACACAGCCTGCCTGCCGTGGCGAAACGGCGGCGCAGATCGCGCCTTTGGTTGGAGCACAGGTGTTCCCCAACGTCATTCCTTATCCCACTTATGCCGGCCCCTACGGCGGCTCGCTGATTACCAATGCCGCTGTTCCCGGCTACCTGCGCTCCACGGGCCGTGGTGTCGCGACCGTGAACTGGGATCAGCTGCGTCGCGCTTCCAACTATGACGCCTTGCGCGCATCGGCTCCGGAAATCGGTGCAACGCCATCCACTGCGCAATGGGGTTCCATCGACGAAGACGTCACGGCGCTGTTCGCGCAGGTGAATGGCGATATCGATGTCGCCGATCACCGTTTGCGTTACAACGCGGGTGTGCGTTGGGTTGAGACCGATCAGCTGATTACTTCGCGCGTGACGTCGCCGAACATCACGTTGCCGGACGGTCAGCGCCTGCCGGATCTGGTGGCGATCATGCCGGCGGATTCGAGCTATGAGAACATCCTGCCGTCCGCGAACGTGTCGTGGAATCTGACCGACCAGGCAGTGGTGCGCGCCGGCGTGTCCAAGACGATGACCCGTCCGAACCCCAGCGACATGCTGGGCGGTGTGTCGATCCCGAACAATGACGTCAACCAGGTCAACCTGGGCAATCCGGGACTCGATCCATACAAGTCGGACA
>JBEVKA010000378.1:0-3490 GCA_040509855.1 Steroidobacter sp. | reverse complement strand
GGCGATGGCTATGTGCTCGCTCGTTTGGCCATCGCCATGCGCCTGGAAGTGATCGTGGTGTCGCGGAGCGATCCCGCGGGATTGGGTGGTGATGCTCTGCGCGCCCATGATGATTTCATCGCTGCGGGTGGCGCGGTTCGCGCGTGGAGCGACGATTGTCTGGCGAATGCTGAAGTCGTGGTCGACGCGATTTTCGGCACCGGACTGTCGCGCCCGCTCGATGCCACGACCGTCCATTGCATCAACGCCATCAACGAGTGTGGCGCACCCATTCTGGCATTGGATATTCCCAGCGGCCTGGATTCGGATACTGGAGCGGTATGGGGCGCGGCGATCACCGCCGAGCGCACGCTGTCTTTCCTTGGATTGAAGCTGGGTTTCTATGTGGGTGAAGGGCCCAATCATACTGGCGTCGTGATGTTCGACGATCTGGATCTACCCGAAGGGGCGACGTCGTTCATCGAACCGGCGGCGCGTCGTATCGGCGAGCATGCGCTGGCCGAGCTGTTACCACGACGACGGCGCACGACTCATAAAGGTCAGCAAGGCAGCGTGCTGGTCATCGGTGGCGGCATCGGGATGGCCGGCGCTGCGCGCATGGCGGGTGAGGCGGCGTTGCGAGCCGGGGCTGGCCTCGTCACTGTCGCCACCTGGCCCGACAACGTCGCTTCGATCACTGCCAGCCGCCCCGAGCTGATGTGTCGAGGTGTGACTGGCGCGCGCGATCTGGAAGCGATGATCGAGCGCGCCGATGTGCTGGCGATCGGCCCAGGCCTGGGTCGAGACGCCTGGGCGGAGGCGCTGCTGGGTAAAGCCTTGCAGAGTGACAAGCCCACGGTCATCGACGCCGATGCGCTGAATCTTTTGTCGCACGCACCTCGCGCCAATTCCAAATGGATCCTCACGCCGCATCCGGGCGAAGCGGGTCGATTACTGGGTATCAGCACGGCAGACGTGCAATCCAATCGTGTGAGAGCGGCGCGCGAGCTGGCTGAACGTTTCGCGGGAACGGTCGTGCTGAAAGGCGCGGGAACGCTGGTCGTCACCGGCGATTGCCTGCCGTACATCTGCGATCAGGGCAATCCAGGCATGGCATCTCCGGGCATGGGTGACGTGCTCACAGGTGTGATCGCAGGCATCGCCGCGCAGACAGCGGATCTTCCCGGCGCCGCGCGTGTTGGCGTGCTCGTGCATGCGATGGCGGGTGACATGGCTGCACGTCGTGGTGAGCGCGGGCTCCTGGCCACCGATCTCTTTGGATACTTGCCGACGTGCGTGAACCCGGCACAGCGATTCTGAACGTCCCGACGCCGGAAGCGATGCGAGCGTTGGGTGAAGCGATCGCGCGAGCCATTGACGATGCGCACGCCGCGTTCATCGTCGCGTTGGAAGGGGAACTGGGAGCAGGCAAGACCACTTTGGTAGGTGGAATTCTGCGCGCTTACGGAGTGAGTGGCCCGGTGCGCAGTCCGACTTACACATTGATCGAGCCCTACGAAGTTGCGGACCGGCGCGTTTACCACCTCGACTTGTATCGGCTGACCGATCCGGACGAGGTGGAGCCCTTGGGCATTCGGGATCTGTTAAGCGAACCTTGCGTACTCTTGATCGAGTGGCCATCGCGCGCCGCGGGCGCGCTGCCAGCGTTCGATCTCAGCATCGGTATCGACTATCCCTCGACCGGCGCGGACGGGCGTCAGGTCACCCTTCGTGCCCATTCTTCATCCGGGCACAACGTCGTGCAGCGAATCGTTGCAGCGATACCGGAAATGCGACTGCTATCCTCATAATTTAATTGAAAACTTATTCGGCGGCGGGGTAGATTACCCCCACTATGCGACGCTTGGAGCGAACTGCGATTCACAAGGTGCTGGGCCTCGGCCTGGGCTTGTTCGCGGCCGTCTTCAGCGCTCATGCCGCCAAGCCCGTGACCATCAAGGAAGTGCGCCTGTGGGCCGGTCCCGATGGCACGCGCCTGGTGTTCGATCTGAGCGCGCCGGTCGAGCACACCGTGCTCAAACTCGAAAATCCCGATCGCGTCGTTGTCGATATTCCAGCGGCGACCATCGATGTCGCCCGCGCGTTGCCGGAAGGCCAAGGCTTCGTGAAGCAACTGCGCGCGGCCGAGCAGCCCAACGGCGATTTGCGTGTTGTTGTCGATCTCACCAGCCCTGCCGAGCCGCGCACTTTCGCGGTTGGTCCACAGCAGACATATGGTCATCGCCTGGTGATGGATCTCACGCCGACGGGCAAGTCTTCACCGCCGCCGTTGTCAGTCGTGAAAGCGGCTGCCGATGCGCACGGTCGTGACATCATCGTCGCCATCGATGCGGGCCACGGCGGCGTCGATCCAGGATCGATCGGCAAGCGCGGCACCTATGAGAAGCATGTGACTTTGCAGATCGCGCGTCGGCTCAAGGATCGCATCGATCGCGAGCCGGGCATGCGCGCCATCCTGACTCGCGACAACGACACATTCGTCGAGCATCGCGAGCGCATCGGCCGCGCTCGCCGGCAGCAGGCGGACATGTTCGTTTCCATTCACGCGGATTCGTACACGAACCGGTCGGTCGCCGGATCGTCGGTGTATGTGCTGTCGGCTCGCGGTGCGAGCGACGAGTCGGCGCGTTGGCTGGCTGATCGCGAAAACTCGGCGGACCTGATCGGTGGCGTGAAGCTGGACGACAAGGACAGCGTGTTGGCCTCGGTGCTGCTCGATCTGTCTCAAGGCGCGAGCATGAGCGCCAGTGTGGATGCGGCCGAGAAGGTCATGCATGAGCTCTACAAGATCGGCAACATCACCAATCGTGGCGTCAAGCACGCCGGCTTCCTGGTGCTGAAGTCGCCGGACATTCCTTCGATGCTGGTGGAGACGGCTTTCATTTCCAATCCAACCGAAGAAGCGCGCCTGATCGACACCAAACATCAGCAGCGCCTGGCCGAGGCGATTCATCAAGGCGTGCGCGCCTACTTCTACGCGAACCCGCCGCCGGGCACGGTGGTCGCGGAGCTGCGCGCGAAGTCTTCTGGCCCGACGGTCATCGCCAGCACGGCCGATGGCGAAAGTGCTGCTGGCACAGCGCACTAGAAGAAGCGGTTTGCGGTTGGCGGGTAGCGGTTGGTGAAGAAGCGCGGATGCGCGCGATAATCAAAGGATTGGTTGGGCCGCTGTGTTTCTGACCAACCGCCAACCGCCAACCGCTTTCCTCCATGCCAATTCGCGTTCTTCCCGAGCAACTCATTCACCAGATCGCCGCCGGCGAGGTCATCGAACGGCCCGCGTCGGTGTTGAAGGAGTTGATAGAAAACAGTCTGGACGCCGGCGCCAAACGCATCGACATCGAGATCGTGGATGGCGGCGTCAAGCTTTGCCGCGTGCGGGATGATGGCTGCGGCCTCGAGCGAGATGAGCTGGCGCTGGCGTTGTCGCGTCACGCGACCAGCAAGATCGCGAGCATCGACGATCTCGAGCGCGTCGGCACACTGGGAT
>JBEVKA010000377.1:0-3134 GCA_040509855.1 Steroidobacter sp. | reverse complement strand
CAATGAATCAACCGGCTTGACCATCAGATGCACGTCGACCGGAACATCGACGCGAGGCCGGATCGCCTCGCAAACCAGCGGCCCGATGGTGAGATTGGGCACGTAGTGATTGTCCATCACGTCGAAATGAATGCTGTCGGCGCCCGCGTCCAACACCGCCTTCACTTCCTCACCGAGACGGGCAAAGTCGGCGGATAAAATCGACGGCGCAATCCACGGCTGCATAGTGTGATTCCTCGAACTTCACTCGTGGCGATTAACGCATGGCGCGTGCTTCGCGCAGCACTTCGTACGCGGCGAGAACCTGCCGGGTTTTTTCCTCGGCGACTTTCATCATCGACTCGGGCAGGCCGCGTGCGACGAGCTTGTCCGGATGATTCTGATTCATGAGCCGTCGATAGGCCTTCGTCACTTCAGCATCGGTCGCATCGGCGGTGACGCCCAGCACTTCATACGCCTGTGCGACTTTATCGACTTTCGGCCGCGACTCGGGCGGCTGACGCGAAGACTGCTGCATTCGCAACAGCGCTTCCATCTGCACCACTTCATACGCCGACACACCGAGCGACGCTGCGACTCGCGCCATCACCTGACGTGCCGCGGAATGGATCGTGCCGCTCCAGAGCGCGGTCTGCAGTTGAATTTGAATGAACATGCGCGCGACGTCCGGTCGGTCGATACATGCACGACGCAGCTGACGCAAAGTCCGTTCGAGCGGAAATTCCGTCGCCTTGCCCTGCGTGAACAGCTCGATCGCGAACTGCACTTCACGCTCGCCGAGCCGGAACTCGCTCATCATGGCGCGCGCGGCGCGGATCTCGTCTTCGGACACGCGACCGTCGGACTTGGCGATGTGTCCCATCACCTGAAACGTGGCGCGAAAGAACGCCTCCTGCACGCCCATTTGCGGCTGGCTGTCGTCGTCCTCGCTGTCGGCGCTACCCAAGCGACCCGCGAGTCCGCTTTCGGCCTGCACGTCGAACAAATGCCCGATGAAGGTCCCGAACAACGCCCCGACGGGCCCCGCGGTGACCACTCCGATCAGCGCGCCCAATGCTTTACCCTGCCAGATCATCGATGCTTGAAGCTCACATCACCCGCTGCGACAATTCACCCTTGCGCCGCTATGGTAGCAGCCCCCAGCATCCTCACTGTGGCATCACTACTGTCGCGCGCTGGGATCACAGAATTTCCTCACACTTTTCACGAGTACGCCGTGGCTCAGCCCTCCCCTCCCATGCTCGAGTCGCGCTTGAGCGGCCTCCAGCGCATCCATCAAGGCAAGGTGCGCGACATCTACGCCATCGACGAGCGGCGCATGCTCATCGTCACCACCGACCGTCTGAGCGCGTTCGACGTGGTGCTGCCCAACCCGATTCCCGGCAAGGGCGCAGTTTTGACCAAGATTTCACGCTTCTGGTTCGATCGTACCCGCCAGATCGTCGACAACCACATCCTGGATACGCCGCTCGCCGAAGTCGTGACCAACGCGGCCGAGCGCGAAGCCATCGCGGATCGCAGCATGATCGTGAAGCGGCTGCGCGCGTTGCCGATCGAAGCCGTGGTACGCGGTTATCTGATCGGCTCGGGTTGGAAGGATTACCAGCAGACCGGCTCGGTGTGCGGGATCGCCCTGCCCCCAGGCTTGCAGCAGGCCGAGCGCCTGCCCGAACCGTTGTTCACGCCCGCGACCAAGGCGGAGCTCGGCTCGCACGATGAAAACATCGACTATGACCGCACGGTGTCGATCATCGGCCGCGGGTTGGCGGAACAAGTGCGCGCCACCGCGCTGGCGTTGTATCGATACGCTGCCGAGCACGCGCTCGCACGCGGCATCATCATCGCCGACACCAAGTTCGAATTCGGTATCGACGACGCCGGCCACCTGACCTTGATCGACGAAGCGCTCACACCCGACTCCTCGCGCTTCTGGCCCACCGACACCTATCGTCCGGGCATCAGCCCGCCGAGCTTCGACAAACAATTCGTGCGCGACTATCTGGAAACATTGACGTGGGACAAGCGCGCGCCCGGGCCGAAGCTGCCCGAAGAAATCGTCCGCAAGACCGGCGAGAAATACGCCGAGGCATTGCGCCGGCTCACCACGTGAGCCGAGGCTGAGTTCGAGACGCCGCCGCCATGCCAAGAACGATCGCATTGATCTACCTGGCGGCCGGCGTGATCTGGATCTTCGTCACCGATCGCTGGCTGGAATGGCTGCACCTGTCGCCCAAGACGCTGCAGGCGCTGCAGACCAGCAAGGGCTGGCTGTCGATTCTCGGCTCGGCGATCTTTCTCTACATCCTGCTCAAGCGCTACAAGAGTCGCGACGAAGCGTCGCTGTCGGCGCTGCTGGAATCGCAACGCGAAGTGCAGCAGATGAACGCCGAGCTGGAGAAGCGCGTCGCCGAGCGCACGCGTCAGCTGCAGGCCGCGAATCGCGAGCTGGAATCGTTCGCTTACGCCGTCTCTCACGATTTGCGCGCGCCACTGCGCAGCCTGTCGGGCTTCAGTCAGATCCTGCAGGAGACTGCTTCGGATCAGCTCGATGAGAAATCGCTGCATTATCTGCGGCGCATTCACGACGCCAGTCAGCGCATGTCGGGGCTGATCGAAGCCCTGCTCGGGCTGTCGCGCATCAGCACCGCCGAGTTGGTGTTGAAGCCCGTGAATCTCACGCAGGTGTGCACCGATGCCGCGAACTCCCTGCAAGCCAGATTTCCCGGCCATCACGTGAAGCTGGAAATCGCGCCCAATCTGCTGGTCGAAGGCGATGGTCGCCTGCTCCGCATCGCCATGGATTGTCTGTTGGGCAACGCGTGGAAATTCACCATTCGCGCCGAGCCGCCCAAGATAACGGTGGGCGTGCAAACGGGCGTGACCGGCGGGCCAATCTACTTCGTGCGCGACAACGGCGTCGGCTTCGACATGGCGTACGCAAACAAATTGTTCGTACCGTTTCAGCGCCTGCATCCGGACGCGGAATTCCAGGGCAGCGGTATCGGGCTGGTCACGGCGCAAAGAATCATCGCGCGCCACAACGGCCGCATCTGGGCCGAGTCGCAGCCCAACGAGGGCGCAACGTTTTATTTCACGATCGGCGCGCCGCTGGCGTCGACTGCCATGCCTTGAGA
>JBEVKA010000376.1:0-12322 GCA_040509855.1 Steroidobacter sp. | reverse complement strand
CGTATAAGTGGTGGTGAGGTTGAGACCGTCTGGATCGACCTGGCGTGAGATCAGGCGATTGACCGCGTCGTAGCGGAAGCGGGTCACTATGCCGCGCGCATCCTTGGTCTCGATCAGATGGCCCGCGTCGTCGTAGCTGTTCTCGCTCTGCACCTGAGTCTGGGCATTGAAACGGCTGGTCTCCGTGTGGCTCACCTTGGCGAGATGGCCATCGCGATCGTAGTCGTAGCTCGTGGTGTTGCCGCGGCCATCGATCACACGCAATGTTTCGCCATGACGACTGGTAAAGGTCGTGACCTGCACGCCCTCGGGCGTGGTTACCGTGAGACTTCGCGCATCGTCGTTATAGTTATAAGTCGTCGCCTGGCCCCGCGCGTCGATCGCTTTGAGCACACGCGCGAACGCGTCGTACTCGGTGCGGATGCTGCGATTCAATGGATCGGTGATGACAATCGTGCGGCCGCTATCCTCGTAGCGCGTGGTCGTCACGCGCCCCGCCCCGTTCACGCTCGCGATGACTCGGCCGAACGCGTCGTAGCGTGTCTGGGTGTGATCGTTCAATCCACCGACATCGCGTGTCGTCGACAACAAATCGCCGCGCAGTGAATAACCGAAGCGCGTCGTGACCGTCGAGGCTGGCACGCTGCCGTCCGCCGCGCGGATCAAGCGCGTCAGTGTTTCGAGCTCGCCGAAGTCGGTGTATGTGTTCTGAGTCGTGAACTGCATCGGATCCGTGATCTTGGTCACGTGTCCGCGCCTGTCGTATTCGTAGCTCACGAGTCGGTCGGCGCTGGCATCCAGCAGGGTCAGCAGGATCGTTGGCAGCTGAGCGATGGTGCCGCTCATGAGACCCAGGAACGTCGAGCCGCTGGTATCGAAACGCGTGTTGTAACCACGCGTCGAAGCGATCTCGCCGAACGCGTTGTACCTGGTCTCGCTCACCTCGCCCCGGGCATTGAGCGTATGGGTGAGGTGCCCCTCGGCGTCATAGAAGAATCGCGTGCGATTGCCGTTGCCGTCGACGCCGTTGGCGCCGATGGCGAGCACCTGGCGGCCCGCGGCGTCATACTCATAACGCACGCCGAAACGATCGATCGCCTGGGCCAGCGTGCGACTGTTGTCGGCCGCGAGCCACGCATCGCCGACACCGCCCAGCGCGCCGGTGACTTCACCGAACACGTTATAACGTGTGCGCCGTGCGCGTGCTTCGTTCGTACCGTCAGCAGTGGTCGTGCGCACGAGCCGGCCCGCATCGTCGTACTCACTGCGTGTAACGGTTCCGTCAGTGGCAGTCGAGGTGCTCACACGACCGAACTGATCGAACTGCAGGGTCGCCGTCCGTCCCGCACCGGCACGCGCCTTCAGCGTTGCGAGCGTATCGTCGTTGCCGACCGTGAGCGCGTTCGCGTAGCGCACACTGTGCTGCCGGTTCGTCGCCACGTCGTGGACGAACTCAGTCAGGAAGCCCTGCTCGTCCACCGACCCGATCAGCCGACCGAGACCGTCGTAGAACGAGCGCAGGCGCAGGCCATCCATATTGGTTGGCCGCCACTGTGCAAGCACATCCTCGAACGGCTCGAGTTGCGCCTCGATCTGAGGAATCGACGGCAGCTCGACATCGCCCGTCAACTCCGGCACACCCTCTGGGGGGATGGGCCGTGGCACCGGCATCACTACGATGCCGAAGGTGCGCGTGCTGCTCTGACCGAGCGCGCCGTTGGGCAGGACATCGGTCGCGACCACCGTGATACTTATCACGCTGAGAATCGGTGCGCTCCAATTCCTCGCGCGGAATGCCGCGCCACCGCCCGGGCCGTGCGAGACAAACTCGATTCCCGCCGGCAGCTGCGTGCTCGCATGGAGGGTATAGACGATCGGATCTCCGTCGGCATCGGAGAACGCAGCAGGCGGCACATTCCAATCCCACCACTCACCGAGATGCAACTGGAAGGTCTCGATGAACTGCTGATACACCGGCGCGCTGTTGGTCTGCGTGAGCGTGATCTGCCGTGAGATCACGCCGCCGTCCTGGTCGTCCGCGACCAACATCAGCACGAATGTGCCGATGCTGCTCGACTGCCCGCTGATCGTGCGGCCCGATAGCGACAGTCCCGGCGGCAGGTTGAAAACGCGATACTCGATCGGGTTGCCCTCGGGATCCACCGCCGCCGGGATGTCATATCTGAAAAACGATCCGGCGTGCAGTGCCGGCGGCGACGGCAATGTTTGTGGCCACGTGGGCGGTGCGTTCTGGATTTGCAAAAAGAACGCCAGCCGCACCGTTTCGCCGTTGGCATCCTGTGCTTCCACGACCACCGCCGGCCGAGGGCCAGTGATCCCCATGCTCAACGGCGGCGTGCCGCTCACTGTTCGGGTGTTGCTGTCGATGCTCAACCAGGAGGGTCCGTGAGCGATCCGATACGTCAGCCCCTGGCCTTCCGGATCGAGCGCCGGTGGCAGGACGAAGCTGAATTGCTGCCCGCGCATCCCCGACACTACCGTCACCGGCGCCGACCAGCTCGGACCTCGGTTCGTCACCTGCAGTATGAACGTTCGCTCCGTGAACAACGGCGGCGTCCCTGCATCCGTCACGCGCACCGTGATTGCATACGTGCCTGGTGTCGTGGGCGTGCCCGATATCGTCGGCGGTGAGCCCGCGTTGAAGCTCAGCCCGGGCGGAAGCACCGCCGTATTCATCGAGTATGTGAGCGTGCTGCCGTCGGCATCAGCGGCAGCCGGCAATGTGAGTTGGAAATTCGGCGTGCCACTGGCGACCGTCATATCCGGCAGCGCCACCCACGTCGGTGCGCCGTTACCGATCGTGATGCGTATCGTCACCTCGCTCGTGTGACCACGGCCGTCGTTCGCTCGCACGATGACGGTTTCGGGAGCGCTCTGCGCTTGCGGCGCTGTGCCTCTCAGCACGGGGCGGCTCGCCACACTGGTATCGAGTGTCAACCAGTTGGGACCACTCACCAGTTGATACGTCAGCGCATCGCCATCGGCGTCCACCGCACGCAGCGCGTACTCGAATGGCTTGCCACCCGTCGCCGTCTGATCCGATACGCCGACCCACGTCGGTGTGGACAGATCCGCCATCGCCGGACTGCGCGTGCTGTAGCGGATCGTATCCGTCAGGCGCTTCCCCGCATCGTATTTGTATTCCGTGAGATAACCGAGCGCATCGACCGAGCCGATGCGCAGGTTGTCCTTGTCATAGAAGTAACGTTGGGTGCGCGTCTGTCCGCGCTCGCCGCTCTGATGGAGTTCGATCACGCGCGAGACCGCGTCATAGACCGTCGTCGTGGTGAGCCCCGCCTCGACCTTGTTGGTGAGCCGGCCTGCCGCATCGTATGCGTAGTTCGTCACCCGATCCGCGGGGCCGGTGATTACATCGGTGTTGCTCGATCCGATCGTGAGCAGGCTCTTCGTCACCGACGTGACCTCGCCTCCGCTCACACTCACCCAGCTGTTCATCGCCTCCGCGGAAACGCGCTGTGCGTAGTGCTTCTGGGATACCAGGTGTCCGTTCGCATCGTATTCGTAACTACAAACGGCACCAGTACGATCGACCTGCTGCACCAAACGACCGAGCGCATCGTAGAAATTGAAGTGGCGGTTGCCGAGCGCATCCTGCACCAGGCGCAGCTGGCCGAACCCGTCGTAGACGTTTTGTGTCACGCGCGGCGCCGGATCCGCGCTCGTCGCTTCGATCGCACTCAGCTGCACGCTGACCAAACGACCATGGATGTCATAGGCACGCAGCTCTTCCATGCGGCTGTCCAGGTTGGTCACCCGGATCGTGCGCGCGCTGCCATCGTAGGCGGTCGTGCGCCGAACGCCGGCGCTGGTCTCACCAATCAGCCGGCCGAGGCCGTCGTACGTAAAGGAAGTGATGATGGTGGAATCGTTACGATGAGCGCCGCGGCGAGCGATCGTTTGCAGCAGGTTGCCGTGGCCGTCGTAGATCGAGTCGGTTATCACCGCGCCCGTATCGAGCACGCCCTCACCCGTCGTCGCATTCACCGTCGCAAAGTCGGTGCGCGTCGTGAGGTTGCCGCGAAAGTCATAGGTGTACTGAGTGAGCTGAGTGCTGGCGCGGTTCTGCGTGCCCACCCAGGTGGTCAACGTCGCTTCATCGGGCGCCTCGCCCACTCCGAGCGCACCGAGGTTGTAACGTCCCTGCGTGTACTGGATCGAGCGCGTCAACAGGCCATACTCGCCTGTGCCCGTCCCATAGCGATATTCCTGCACCCGCCCTTCGGCGCTGATGGTGAAGCGCAGTCGCGACTGGCTATCGTAGACGTAGCGAATCGTCAGTGCTTCGGCGGAGTTTTGTCCCGCCGTGCGAAAGCGCGACTCCGTCACCACCTGGTTCTGATCGTTGAACGTGCGCGTGTGCACCTGGCCGAGTGCGTCGCTTTCGCGGATCCGATTGCCTCGCGCGTCGTAGTGGTACTCCACTTCGTTGCCGAGGCTGTCGATCACCGTGCTGACATTGCCGTCGCTGTCGTACTCGAAGCGAGTCGTTACCGCCGCGCCGCCGCTGCTGGAGGGCGCGTCCACACGCTCCAGCTGCCCGCGTGTATCGTATGAATACGTCCAAACTCGCGTTCGCGCATTCGGCCCGGGCGCGTCCGTGATCTGCACGCTCGTGGTGTTCGTGCCGTAGATGAACTCCTGCAGGCCCTGGCCATCGCGCACCGTCTTGATCCGGCCCTGCGAGTCATAGGTGAACTCCACCCGCGTGCCATCGCTTTGTATGATGCTCGTCACCCGCCGATCCGTCGGGCTCGATGTCTCGTACGTGTACGTGGTGGTGTAATACTGCAGCGGGCTCGCGCTCGGATCGAGCACCGTCTTCACGGTCTCCAATCGACCGTTGTTATAGGTGTACTCGACCTGACGGATCGGGCTCGTGCTCAACGTGCTCTGTGCACGGCCGGTGCCGTCCACCGTCAGCTCATAAGTCTCCACCCGCAGCAGACGCGTGTAGCCGCCGTTCACCTGGCCATAGATCAGCTCGATGCGTTGCTGGCTGCCTTGATCGCGCACCCGGATCAAACGCGCGCCGTCGTAGACGAACTCGATGACGTTGCCGCTGGCATCCTTCTGCGTCACCAACCGGCCGCTGTCGTTGTAACGTTCTTCCAGCCGGCTCGAACCGTCGGTCCACACCCACTGCGCGCCGTCGCGCCGGATGGAGTCATGAGCGCCATCGCCGTCGGTGCTGACGTAACGATCGCCGTTCCATGCGTACACCGTCTGTGAGCCGTCGCTGCCGGTGCGAGTCACCTGGTTGCGCTCGGCGTCGAAACGCACCGTGCGCTCGCCCTGCCAGCGCCAGCCGTCCTCATCGCCGTCCGTAATCGAACCCAAGGAGTTATAGGTCCGCGTGTGCTGCAAGTCGCTGCCGCGGCCCGACAGCAACTCATCGCGAAACTGCAGCACCAGGTTGCCGTTCGCAACGTTCACATACGCACGGCCGTCGGCCTGACCCAGGCGACCCTGGCCGAAGATCCCGCCGCTGCCCAGAATGTTTGCAGACGTGTTGAACAGGCCTAACGACTGACCGCTGACGATGGCAACCATTTATGAATGTCCCCAAGATGCATGCAGGTCGCATGCAGGTTGGAGAAGACTAAGCAGAGTCATCACCTCTGCCCATGGGAATGGAGTCACGGTCACGCCTTACTTTGGTCACGACTTGCATGCAACTCAGCCGTAAATTCCAGCGAGTGCACGCACCAGCAGCGACCAACCATCGATGAGTACGAACAACATCACCTTGAGCGGCAGCGAAATGGATACCGGCGGCACCATCATCATGCCCAGCGCCATCAGGATGGCCGCCACGACCAGATCGATGAGCAGGAAGGGCAGAAAGATGATGAAACCGGCGACGAACGCCGCTCGCAACTCGGACAACATGAATGCCGGCACCAGCACTCGCAATGGAACATCCGACTGTTGCTCCGTCAGCGGAGTGCGCGCCAGCTCGCTCACGGACTGCAGGTCCTCATCGCGCACGTGCGCCAGCATGAATGTTTTCACGGGAGCCAGCCCGCGCTCGAAGGCTCGCGATGTATCGATCTTGCCGTCGAGATAGGGAGCGACGCCGTCGCGGTAGCTCTGTTCGAGCGTCGGCGCCATGGTGAAATAAGTGAGGAACATCGCCAGCGTGAGCAGCACCGCGTTCGGCGGGGTCTCGGGCATGCCGAGCGCATGCCGAAGAAACGACAGCGTCACGATGATTCGCGTGAACGATGTCATTGCGATGAGCGCGGCCGGAATGAAGCTCAGCAGCGACAGACCGATCAGCAACCGAACCTGCGGAGCGACCTGGCCGATATCGAACGGCTCGGGCGTCATCGTACGCGCGCCTCATACTGACGACGCATCCAAGCCGGGCCGATGCGCCACCGCGAGTGCGAATGTTCGATCGCAGCCGATGACAACGTCTGCACGACGGCCTGCCGCGCCGACTCGACGACGAGATAGTCGCGACCGTCCACTTCGATCAGATGCACCGATGTCTGTTCCGACACCGGAAGCGATTGCCGCACCACCATCCGTGGCTGGTCATCGCCTGCCTGGCGTGCAACCGGAACGAGGAATTTCCGTAGCAACAGCATCGCACCGACGCCAATCGCCAGGACCAGTGGCAATGCCCAGGCCAGTTTCCAGGCTGCATTCATCGTCGCTCGTGGCTCACGGCTTGCCGCCAGTCAGCGATGCGGTCTCGGTGATGCTGATGCCGAAGCTCTCCCCCATCGCAACCAGCATGCCGCGAGCGATCACGTGCTCATCGACGACGACGTCCAGCGGTTGATCGACCAGGCGATCCAGCACGAGCACGGAACCGCGCTCCAATGTCAGCAACTCCGCTACGCTCGCCTCCGCCTCACCGACACGAACCGACACACGAACTTTCACCGACCCCAGAAACGGCAGCACCGACGTCAGCAGGGGTTTGCCTCCCAGCGTCACTTCAGCCAACGGCTCCAGCTCGATCTCATTGGCAATCGGACCCGTCATCTCTGCCTCCAACCTGTCTATTGATGATCCGCAATGATCCGCACACACTTGTGACCCTGCCGTTCGCCGAGCAACGCTTTCGCCACGGGCTTGCCTGCGCACAGCAGTGTCAGCGGCTGATCCAATCGATGGCGCATTCGCAAGACATCGCCGCGGCGCAGATCCAAAACATTGGCCAGGTCCACATCCACGCTGCCCAGCGTGATCTCCAGTCGCACGCGCGCGTTTTTCAACGAATGCTCCAACGAGTCGAGCCCCGGCAACGGCCGGGCGGCGCGTTGACTGGGAGGAACGGAGCGCCACACGGATCGGTCCACAATGACATGCAAACCCAGCGGCCCGCAGTCCAGGTGCACGGCCCCGGAGCCAAACGATCGCAGCTCGTCGGGCAACTCGCTCACGACCGGCAGTGACTTCGAAGCTGCGCCAAGCAGCTCGCTGGCCAGTGCGTCATTGCGCGCCTGCCAGGCGTGCTCGACGACGCCGGCGATCCAATCGTCGACACATCCCGCACGCAACATCAGTTCGGACCCTACGACCGCACCACCGAACGCCGTGCGATCGCTGGTGCCATCGCGAAACCACACGCGGCCTCCATTCGAGCGGACCGGCTGATATTGGTGGGCATCGGACAACGACTCACCGATGTTTGTATCCACACGCAACGCCGAGATGCGCGAGTCATTTTCCTGCCAGCCGTTCAACCATTGACGCGCCCACGCATCGAGCGCCGCTCGCGCGCGCTCACGGATCCATTCGAGAGCCTGCGCACCCGGCAGGTGAATGGGACGCACGGACGCATTCATGTGCGGCCTCGCAAGTCGAGCAGTGACTGCACCAGGTCGTTGGCCGTGCTCAGCACCTGAGATGACGCCTGATAACCCCGCTGCATGAGAATCAGCTCGCTGAACTGGCGCGTCAGGCTGACATTAGAGCGTTCGAGTGCACCGCTGATGACCTGCAGATCGTCACCCGCTTCACGCACGATCACCTCGCGGCCGCCCTGGTACGCGAACAGCGTATCGCTCATCTGCACCAGGCCACCGAGATCCTCGATCTGTGCGAGCGCGAGTTTCGCGCCATCGGCCGTCTGTCCGTTGCTATAGGTGATTTTCAGAACGCCGTTGGCGTCGAACCTGCGGCTGGAAACCCGACCCGGCGCGAAGCCATCCTGCGTGGCGGTGAGAGCCGAGTTGTTGCCGAGCGGCCCGCCATCGATCTCATCGAAGTTGAATGAGACATCCATCGCTTCGCCACCCCGCAGGAGCAGTGTCACCTGCTGCGGCGAGGTGCCAGGCATCACATCGTTGAGAATGAATTCAATGGTAGCCGTACCCACATCCAGACCGCTTTCGGAGAACACGACATTCCAGCGCGCAGTGGCGCCATTGGTTGGCCCCTCGGTCTGCCGGGTGAATGTTGCCTTGAGCGTGTGCTCGACGCCCTGGCTGTCGAACACATCGAGCGTCTCGAGGGCGAATGTTCCGCGGGAGTCCTGGGAAGACAGCGTGCCTTCGAAATTCACCGTCGTGGTCGTCTTCGACGGGTTGCGCATCAGATCCCGGGTGGTGATGGGCACCAGTTCGCCACTGGCGTTGCGCGTCATCACCTTGGTGCGCTGGCCGACCAGCACCAGCTCTTCGTCGGCGTTGAATTCGAAACTGCCGTCGCGCGTGTAGCGCAACTCGCCGCTCTCGTCCTCGACAATGAAAAAGCCCTGGCTGGTGAGCAGCATGTCCAGATCGCGCGACGTCGCCTGGCGATCGCCCAGGCGAAAATCGATCTGCGTGCGGCCGGCATTCACTCCACCACCGAGTGCCTGCTGCCCGGCGAACGGATCGCGCAGTCCACTGGTCGAGGCGCCGATGAACACGTCCGAGAAGCTCACCGTCGAGCCGCGAAAGCCCGCGGTGTTCATGTTCGAAACATTGTTGCTGATGACCGTCAGCCCGCGCTCGTGGCCGAGCATCCCCGACGTAGCGATGAAAATGGATTCGATCATGGGTTGGACACCTCGGGACGAATGGTCTGAATCTGCCCGAGCGAAATGTTCGGGACCGGCTCGCCATTGCTCTCGATGGTCATGCGCGGCACACCGTCGGTCAGCGTCACCGCCACCACTTTGCCGTTGATCGTGACGCCCGCGCTGGTGATCGCAGAGACGTTCTTGCCCACCAGGCCCACGGATTGGGTCAGCGCCTGCAGCGTCAGCATCTGCAGAATGTTCTGATTCAACTGTTGCTGCGTGTCGAGCGACGCGAACTGCGCGATCTGCGCCATGAAGTCCTTGTTCTCGACCGGCTTGAAGGGATCCTGATGCGTCAGCTCGGTGAGCAGCACCGCCAACAGCTGATTGAGATCGAGCGCCGCGGTGGCGTTCGAGGTAATGCTGGGAGTCGATTCGATAGCCATGATGTGTTTCCTGTTCCGTGAGTCAGCACGAGAACGCAATCGTCGGGGAAGGATGCGAGACGCCCGGTTCGCTCCGCCGGTAGAGCGTGCGGCCATTGACTGTCAGCTCGTGCAGGGCGGAGCGCTGGCCCGCGAGTTCGCGCGCTGTCTCGAATGCTCCGTGCAAGGCCACGTCTTCTTCGATCGACGCGTCTCTCAGCACGATCGTGACTGCAGCCCCGCGAACCAACACGAGCACTGACTCATGTGAAGCTCGCGGCGCGCTGTGATCCACCCACGACGGCGGTGTCGTAACAGGCTTGCGTGACACATGTGCGCACGCACGCGTAGTGTCATTTGATGATGGGATCGAGGAATTTGAAACTACGAGCGCAGGCCTCGATTGAAGACGACCACCGTCACGCGTCTGCGCATGGGAGTCGACGGCAGTTTTCGCCTCCGCGACCAGTTGCGCATCAGCCCGCATTGAACTCAGGTCGTCGTGCGGCCGTGGCAACGAGCCGGCAGATATGTCGCCCAGAATCTGGGCGGGAACCGGTGCATCGCCGACGTGCAGCACGGATGACGCGATCGGAACCTCGGCCGCACGAGATTTTTCGAAAATCCCTTTCCACACCGCATAGAGATCACCTCCGTCGTCGCCTCGGTTCAGCTCCGATCGGCCGGGCGCAGCCGGCATCCAGAATCGCACCAGCGCCGTGGGCTCGCTCATTGCTGCTCCCTCCACAGCTGATGCAGCCACGAGTCGTCGGCGATGGCCATCTCGACAACTTGCTCACGCCGCGTGCGTTTCGCCCTGTCGACGTCGATCGCGCGTTCCAACGATCGCTCGCGGTTGCGCAGCTCCGCGAGCGCATCGCGCTTGTGCTGTTCGTCCACTTCCGCGGCGGCCAGGTCGTTCTCCGCCTCGTGCAGGGCGTGCAACTCAGCACGATACACACGCCGCATCATCGTCATGTGCGTAGGGTTGGGCCGCGCCTGCCCCATCACCATGCGCAACGCCTCGGCTGCCGCCTCGCTACTGCGCATCGATTCATTCGCTCGATCGCTCGCCGTGGAAAGAACTTTCGCAGCCCTGGCGACGGCGGCTGCGTTTTCCACCAACTCGAAGCTCACCTGCGCACGCAATGCGTGGAGAGTCCGCTCACTGGCTTGCATCGTCCGCTCCCAATGAGGCCGCGAGTTCTCTGAGTTGCGTCAGCGATCGCGCGCGTGGTGCGCTATCGCTCAACCCTTGCGAGAGGAAGGCGCGAATCCGTGGCATCAACTGGACGACCCGATCCAGTTGCACGCTCACACCAGGCTTGTAGACGCCGATCTCGATCAACTGCCGGTTGCGCTCGTACAGCGCGCAGCACGCGAGCACCTCGCGGGCAGCGGCCACATCTTCCGGCGCACTGATCGCGTTATGCAGCCGACTGACGCTGGTGAGAACATCGACGGCCGGGAACTGGCCCGCATTCGCGATCTCTCGTGACAGAACGATGTGACCATCCAGAGTGGCGCGCAGCGTGTCGGAGACCGGCTCGTTCATGTCCTCGCCCTCGACCAGCACCGTGTACACGCCGGTGATCGAGCCGGCGCCCACTCCTGGACCACCGCGCTCGCAAAGTTGTGGTAACTCGGCGAACACGGAAGGCGTGTAGCCACGCGCGGTCGGCGGCTCACCCACCGCAAGTCCGATCTCACGTCGCGCCATGGCGAACCGCGTGAGCGAGTCCATCATCAGCAACACATCTTCGCCCTGATCGCGAAAGTATTCGGCGATCGCCGTGGCAGCGTAAGCGGCCTTCGCTCGCACCACCGCGGGCTCCGCCGCCGTGGCCACCACCACGACCGAACGTTTCAAACCTTCCACACCGAGCTGGTCTTCCACGAACTCGCGAACCTCGCGCGATCGCTCGCCGATCAGCGCGACCACATTCACACCCGCTCGCGTACCGCGCGCCATCATCGCCATCAGCGAGCTCTTGCCGACACCGCTGCCGGAGAACAGCCCCATGCGCTGACCCTTCGCCAGCGACAGCATTGCATCGATGACTCGAACACCGGTTTCGAAAGGTGAATTCACGCGACTGCGAAACATCGCCTGCGGCGGATGTGCACGCAGACCGCGACGCTGCTGCGTCCCGATCGGCCCACGGCCGTCGACGGGCTGTCCGAACGCATCGACGACACGCCCCAGTAGCGACCGGCCCACCGGCACATCGGGCAAGCGACCGAGCGCCACCACTCGTTCGCCGGCGGCGATGCCCTGCACGCTGCCCAATGGCATGAGCACAGTGACACCACGATTGAACCCCACGACTTCGGCCTCGACGTGTCCGGCGGACGATGCAACTTCGATCCGGCAACGCTCGCCCACCTGTGCCGCTGGACCTTTCGCTTCCACCACGTCACCACGAACGGCAACGACTTCGCCGGCGCGCGCGATCAGCTCACAAACCTCAACCGAACGTGTGAGAGCGTGCATGACGACTAGGTCTCCTCGCCTTCGCCGGCAGGCAGACCGTTGCCAGTCAGCGCTGCGTGCAGACGACGCAACTGCGTGTCGAGCGAACCGTCGTACTGCCCGCCCGCCGTTTCAACGACGCAGCCTCCCAGTTCCAGCGACTCGTCCGGAACGATCCTCAATCCGGTGGCTTCCATGACCGGCCCACGATCGCGCATCGCACGAGTCACGTCGTCGATATCGCGAGGATGCATGCGCACGGCAACGATCGAGACAGCTCGCACCTGCGAGATCATGCGATCCACCACCTTCAACACCAGCGTTGGTGATATCGCCGTCGAGCCGAGCAATCGACATACCGCGGCGAACGCGATCTCACCAACGCTCGTCTCCAGGCTGCTCACTGCCTGGTCGTGTGCG
>JBEVKA010000375.1:0-10604 GCA_040509855.1 Steroidobacter sp. | reverse complement strand
CGTCATCGCCGGGCACCAGGCCGACGTTCTTTTTCTTGAAATCGGCCAGCTGCGCTTCGGCCTCGGCGAGGCGGCGACCATAATCATTCAACTGTTCACGCAGGAAGCGCTGCGCGTTGGCCGTGCCGGTGCGATCCGAACCGATCGTGTCCTCGACGAACGAATTCAACAGCACGTCCACGACCTTCAACGCGGTCTGACGATCGTGGTCGGTGAAGGTGATACGGAACAGCGTGTTCGGGATGCGCGGATCGCGCGTCATCGGCGGCTCGAGCGCGATCTCGATACGCGTGATGATGCTGTTGAGGAGCGCTTCGCGCTCGGGGCCGGTGCGAGCCGTGACATCGAGACCGACCTGCTGCGCGACCTTCTCGAGATTGGCGCGGCCGAGCAGCGTCTGGCGCACCAGGTTCAATTGCGATTCGACGTCGACGTTCACCACCAGGCCATCGACCACACTACGCAACGCGGTGCGAGTATCGACGTTCACGCGCGCGCTGGACTGATATGTATCGGGGATCGCGTAGACCACGAACCATCCGAACAAGCACACGCCCCATGCCACCGCCAGCGCATAACGACGGAAGCGCCACGCGCCGCGCAGCTCGTTCAATACTTGTTCGATCAATGCCTGCATAAAAAGCTCAGAAGAACGACTGCGGCACGACGATGACGTCGCCCGGCTTCAATTCCAGGTTGTGTTTCATCGTGCCCTTGTTCACCAGGTCCTCGATCTTGACCTTCATCTCGGTGTCCTTACCGTCGACCTTGCGAACTACCTTGCCGCGATTGCCAGCGGCGAATTCGGTGAGTCCGCCAGCGGCGAGAATCGCGTCCAGCACGCGCATGCCTTCGCGATACGGCAGCGACTGCGGATTGGCCACTTGACCGATCACTTTCACCTGGCTGAACGCGCTCACCGGATTGGTGACGATCACGTTCACCTGCGGCGAGCGAATGTATTCGGCCAGTACCTTTTCGACGTCGCGCGCGAGTTGGGAGGGCGTTTTGCCGACGGCAACCATGTCCTCGACCAGCGGCGTCGAAATCTTGCCGTCGGGGCGCACCGGAACGCTCTGAGTGAGCTCGGGGTTGCGCCAGACGAATATTTGTAATGTGTCGCCCGGGCCGATGCGGTAATCCGGCGACACCGAACTGTTCGCCATCTGCGGCATCGCAGTGTCGGCTGGGTTGACACTCGGGGGCATGGCGGGCTGTTCTGCGCCCGGCGAACTGCGGGGTGTGGACGGAGTGGTCGATTGGCCCCAGACCGTCGCGGCCCAAAAAATCACCAACAAGGCCGCGAAGTTGAGCGCCGAAAATTGCTTCTGCATCCGATTCGTCACAAGTGAAAAGTGGCACGTTGCCACGCCAGCGACTGCAGTCCGGCTAACTGTCATGCATCCATCACAGCGCCGGTAGCCTATCAGAAAAGGAGCTAAAACCGCGGGAATACCCCTCTAAACCGTGACGTAGCGCGCGCTTGGCGCGCTCCGTGAGACTATTCCCGGCTTCCCAGCTCCACCAATAACTGTTGCGCCTCGGCGCGGCTGTCGAACAGCTCGGGGCTGCCCAACAGCTGCGACAGCTGCTCTTTCGCACGATCCTTGGCTCCGGATCGTGCCAGCGCTGCCGCGTGGTGATACTTGATCTCGGCGGGCGCGTTGGCCGGCGAAGCAGCCTTCTCCAGCAACGGCAGGCCTTCGGCCAGCTGTCCCGAGCGCACCAGTATCCAACCGAGCGTGTCCATGATCGCAGCAGACTGTGGCGCAAGGGCATAGGCCTCACGGGCAGTGGGCAACGCGCGCGTGTCGCCGATCTCGTAGTACAACCAGGCGAGATTGTTCAGCGAAGGCACGTGCTTGGGCTGACGCTGCAGGATCTGTTGATACTGTTCGACGGCTTTCGGCCGGTCGCCGGTCTTGATGTACGCGTCCGCGAGCATGTTTCGGAAACCGATGTTGTCCGGATGCGCCCGTGACCATTCCTCCATCGGCTCGACCGGCTTGGGCAGACGGCCGGCGAAACGCGCCTGATAGATCTTGGTCGCAAGCTCGGGTGCGGGACGAATCCGGGCGGCGGCTTCATACGCTTGCGCGGCTTCCGGATATCTCTGCAACACCAAGTTGACTTCGCCTTCCAACGCCAGCAACGCCGGGTCGTTCGGATTTTTTTGTTTCAAGGGCGCGAGACGATTCAGCGCCGCCGTGCCATTGCCTTCCTGAACCTCCAGAAACGCCAGCGCGCCGACCGCTGGCAGCCAGTCCGGCTGCAGGTTCAGCGCCTTCTGCAGCGACTCGCGCGCCGGGCCACGTTGATTCAATCCCAATTGCGCGCGGCCCAGGTTGAGCCACAGCACCGGATTGGATGCATCGCTGATCGCGCCGTCCTGAAACATTCCCAGCGCTTGATCGAAACGACCGCTCTCCAGATATAACAATCCGGCGGAATTCGAAACGTCCGCTCGCTTGGGAGCTGCCTGGAGTGCCGCGTTGATATAAGTATCCGCTCGTTTGGTGTCGTCCTTGGACAATGCCAATCGCGCGAGCAGTAGCGGAGGTTCCACCGCCTTCGGGTTTGTTTGATGCAAAGCTTCGAGACGCGTCACCGCACTTTGCATATTCCCCTGCGCGAGGTCGAGTTCGACCAATGTGAGCTGCGCCGGCAGGTTGGCGGGATCGATTGCGATCAGCTTCTGTAAAGCCGCTCGCGCGGCGTCCACACGGCGAGCCGTCCATTCCACCCGCGCCAAGGTGAACAACAACTCGGGCTGCTTGGGATTCTTGGCCAGTGCGTCGTTCAGCAACGCGCGACCTTTGTCGAAGTCACCCGTGCGTGCATAGAACGCCGCGGCGACGCTCATGATCGCCGGCTCCGCACCGTGAGCCGCCAGCATCGTTTGCACCTGAGCGCGCCCCGCGGCCGGCCCTTCCGCCAGCGTGACTGCCTGTACCAACAACGACTCACGGCGGGGATCGACTTTCTCGCCGGCGGAGGAACCACGACGGAGCAATGTCACAGCTTTGGCCGGCGCACCGGACTGCAGATACGCGCTCGCCAATTGCACCTGCAAGCCGCGGCTGTTGGGAGATTGCTCTAGCGCCTTCTCCAACGTTTCGATGGTCTGGCGATCCGCGCCCGCTTGATTGCGCACGCCTTCGAACAAGGACGTCAGCCTGGAATTGTCCGAGTCTGCTTCGATGGCGGGAACCAGCACGCGCAAGGCCCCATCCGGATCCTGCAAGCGCATGCGCACCTGCGCGAGCAGCTGACGCGCCTCCAGATTCTGCGGCGCCTGTTCGACGACCTGGCTCAGCTCCTGGCTGGCCTGTTCCAGGTTTCCTTGCGCGACCAGCGCCACGCCCAACAAATAACGTGCTTGAGTGAATTGAGGAGCCGCATTCACCAGCCGACGCAATCCGCTCGCGGCGCCCGTATAGTCATTCGAGGCCATGGCGATACGTCCCGTCATCAGCGCCGCCAACGGCGAGCCGGCGACGATGCGATTCATGGCATCGAGATTGGCTTTGGCTCCTTCCAGGTTGCGAGCAGCCAGTTGCAATTCGATCAATGCGGACAGCAACGATGCCTGGCGTGGCACCTCCAGCTGTTTGGCCGCCAGCGAATGCGCTTTCACCAGCGCCGCCTGAGCCGCTTCGTTCTTGCTGCCGCGAGCGAACAATGATCCTTGTGAATACCAGGCGAGCGCCGCCTTTGGATGCTGTTCGGTGAGTTTCGTGGCCAGTGCGAGCGCCCCGGCGAGATCGCCCTGCGCACTCATGGTTTCGGCGATGCCGACCTGCGCTTCGAGCAATGCTGGATCGAGCTTGGCCGCGGACTCGAATGCCTGCTGTGCTTCCGGAGTCTTGCCCACACCCTGCAGCGCCAGGCCGCGATAAAGCTCCACGCGCGCGGGTTTGATATTGGCGGGCGGGTTGCTCAGGTTATTGAGCACCGCGGTGAAGCGGCCCTGCGCCAGGTCGACTCGGGTCCTGAGATCCGCATGCGGATCTGCGCCATCGGTCTTTGGCAATCGATCCAGTTCGGTTTGAGCGGAGACCGGATCGCCGAGCCACAACGCCACGTCCGCGAGCAGCGCGCGAGCTTCGTGCAGATCGGATTGTTTCTGGAGCGCGTTCTTCAGCTCGACCAGCGCGCGACGGTATTCGCCTTCAGCAACCAACGATTGCGCACGTTCGTAGCGCTGCTCCGGACTGACGAGAAAATCGCAGCCGCCGCTCGCGAGCATCATGCCCGCAAGCATTCCCCCGACCGCGAGCGCTCGGATGCGAGAGATCTTTTTATGCATTATGGATGCTCCGCTTATGTGCCGGACGTCATGCTGGTCGTGAACTCGCGCAAGGCGGCGCGAGCAGCCGAACAATCATCTCCGGCGCAAGGCGTTCTGAACGCAGCGACCGCCGACAGCGGCGCCGACACGAGAGAGCGAACGCCATATTGAATCTGCAGCGGCAACGTCCGGTCGTACCATTGCCGGTCGAGCCGATAGGCGTACCACACCAGCCAGCGCTTCCCTCGCCAATCCGCGGCTTCCATTTCCATCCACGGCCTCACGCTCGCACTCGACGCCCGGCGGCGAACCGTCATCGACTCGCCGAGCACGGAATTGTTGAAGCCAACGAGTTCCTTGCCCTGATGTTGGTCGGCATATAACGCCGCGAAACCTTCGACGGTTCGAGTGTCCTGTGAAAAAGCTGCCCGCTGGATGAGATCGGCGCCCACGAACACCGGCTGCCAGTCGTCACGCGCTGGCGACTCAGTCGACCAGTTCGCCACGCGCATCGGCACGACCTGCGGCAAATCTTGTGGCGCGACCTCATTGTCATCCGCGAGCAGCCACGCCGGCGCTATCAGCAAACTCGCCAATGCCAGCGCGGCGCCATGCCAAACGATCGCGCCGGTTTGCGGCGAAGTCGCGTCTGCGTCGGTCGCGGGTTCCGGCTGCACCGGCCAGCGACGCACGATCAGGAAGTAGATCACCATCGTGCCGGCGAACATCACCCAGCCAAAGCTGTAATGTTCCTCGCGCACGAGGTAGTGCTGCATGTCCGTCACATGCGCCGCGACAGCGATGATGAAGATGCGGATCCAGTTGGTGAGCATCGCTAGCACCGCCGCCAGCACGACCAGCTTGACCCGCGTGCGCAGCGAGTCGCGATTCACCTCGCCGTACAGCACCGCGATCGCGATTCCCACCACGAAGAAATGCAGACCGCTGCAACCGCCGGCAATTTCCAGCGAGCCGGCCGGCAGCGTAAATGTGTTACCGGAGAAATAGGCAGGAATGCCCGCCGTCCGCAGCAGCATGCGAACGGCGAACGTCGAGGTGGATTGCAACAGTGGATTGAGTGCGTCCCACAGCGGGACCGCGAAATAGAGATATCCAAACGGCAGCAGATTGCGGCGGCCGGCGGCCCATCCATAGCACGCGACGAACGCACCGAAGATCATCGCCGGCAATAACGCTTGATGGGCGATGCGCACGCCAGCGCGATAGGCAATCAACCAAACGATGCCGGCCGCGACCACGGCGACGAATGCGAGCACGCTGGGCCTGAGCTCCACTCGAGCCCACAGCGCGCGATTACGCCACAGCAGCCACAGCGTGAGCGCGACGATCAAATAGCCGTGGGTGTACGTGCGCCGGACCGTGTCCTCCCACTGCTCGACCAACGACAATGTCGTCGGCCAGAACAGCACGAAGCCCAGCACCACTAGCAGGATCGCGCCGAGCGCTCGCAGGTTTTGAATGCGAGCAGACGCCGGCGCCTGGCCGGCGACCGTCGTCAGCTCCAGCGACGACAATCCCGGCGCCTCCATCTCAATGCGAAATCCCGTACTTGTCCATCAAGTCGTACAGCGTCGGACGACTCACGCCGAGCAGCTCGGACGTGCGAGAGATGTTGCCTTCGGTAATGGACAGCGCCTGGCGAATCGCCTGCCGTTCGGCACGCGTGCGCACTTCTTTGAGGTTGAACAGCAGCTCGCCGTTGACGCTTTCCTTCAGATGCAGGTCCTCGGCGGTGAGCAGCGGGCCTTCGCCCATAATCATCGCCGTCTTGACCCGAGTCTCCAGCTCGCGAACGTTGCCCGGCCAGGAATAGGCCTCGAGCGCTGCGGCAGCTTCCTCAGTGAAACCGCGCTTCGGACGACCATGCATGCCGCCGAACTTTCTCAACATCGCATGCGCGAGCACCGTCGGCGCACCCCGCCGCTCGCGCAGCGGTGGCACATCGATCGTGACTTCGCCGATGCGGAAGAACAGGTCCTGGCGGAAGCGCTGTTCGGTGATGAGCTGCTGCAGATCCTTGTTGGTCGCACACACGACGCGCACGTCCACCGGAATTTCCTGCCGGCCGCCGACGCGCTCGATCACATGGTTCTGCAGGAAGCGCAGCAGCTTGGCCTGCAGCGCGATCGGCATGTCGCCGATTTCGTCCAGGAACAGCGTACCGCCGCTGGCCAGCTCGACCTTGCCGATGGTTTGTTTCACCGCGCCGGTGAACGCGCCCTTCTCGTAACCGAACAACTCGCTTTCCAGCAATTGTTCCGGAATAGCCGCGCAGTTGATGGCGACGAACTTGCCGTCACGCCGCCCGCTCTGCTTGTGAATGGCTCGCGCGATCAGCTCCTTGCCCGTGCCGCTCTCACCGAGAATCAGCACCGACACATCCGCCGGCGCGACCTTCTCGATCATGCGGCGGACTTTCAACATGGAGTCGTCGGTGGCGATCATGCCTTCGAACGGCGTCGTGAACTGCACTTCCTGCAGCTGACGGTTCTGCTGCTCCAGCGCGTGAATGTGAAATGCGCGACTGACGATCAGCCGCAGCACGTCGGTGTCGACAGGCTTTTGATAGAAATCGTAGGCTCCCAGGGAAACGGCGCGCACGGCGTTGTCGCGGTCGTTGTTGCCGGTGACCACGATCACCTTGGTGGAGGGCGCCAGGCTGAGCGTTTCGCGCAGCGTCTGCATGCCCTCGTTCACCCCTTCCGGATCGGGCGGCAACCCCAGGTCCTGCAACACCACCGGCGGTTCGAACCGGCGCAGCTGGGCCAGCGCCTCGGCGCGCGTGCCGGCGATCAATACTTCATGTTCGTCGAAGCACCATTTGAGCTGCTTCTGCAACCCCAGGTCGTCTTCCACGATCAGGAGTTTTGGTTTGTCTTCGCTCACGATGTTTCTCACTCCTTATGCAAAGCGAGGGCTCATTCCAACGCGAGGGGCGCATCCTGCACGAACCTCGCTCGCCGCAGTGTTTTATTAAGCGACAGTGCTGTCGGCAACGGGTGCGTCCGTGTTCTGACCCGAAAGCGGAAGATTAACCGCGAAACGTGTTCCTTGTCCGGGATTGCTCTGCACTTCCACGTCACCCCCCAGCAAACGGATGTATTCCCGCACCTGGTAGGCCCCGATGCCCATGCCCTTCGCGCCCTTGGTGCTGTCGAAAGGTCGAAACAAACGGGTCCGAAGGAAGTCCGCGTCCATGCCCGCACCGGTGTCGGCCACGATCAGCTCGGCCTCGCGCCCCTTGTGTCCGACGGTCACCGACACCGTCCCGTTTTCGGCGGTCGCGTCCTGCGCGTTGCGAATGATGTGCTCGATGACTGTCGTCAACCGCTCCGCGTTCGCCATCACCGGCACCGAAGGCCCAGGCTGAAGCGTCGGCACCGGTGCGCGATAAGTGCAGCGAGATACTGCCTGTTGTGTGAGTTCCCGCAAGTCCGCGGTTGCATGACGATCGGCGGAAGTCGAGCCGCGCAACTGTTCGATCAACTTGGTCATACGCTCGGCCGCGTTGGCGATGGTGCCGATCGCGTCGTCGATGAACTCGGGCTTGTGCTTGTGGCGTGGGGCATTCGCGACGATGAGCTTCAATTGCGCGACCGAATTTTTCAGGTCATGCATCATGAAAGCCGTCAGCCGGTTGTAGGCCTCGAACTGGCGGCTCTCGGCCAGCCGGCGGTCGGCATCCTGCTGGGCGATATGAGTGGCGACGTGCCGGCCGAGGGTCTTGAGCAGGTCGCGATCCTCGTACGTCAATTCGAACGGCGGCGGCGGGTCGTACAGCACCACGAATCCCACCAGGCGCTCGAGCTGCAACAGCGGCGACACGATACGCAGCTCCGGATGATCCAGCAGCCAGCCGGGCATCGCGAGGTTGCCGTAGAAATCCGGCGTGCGCCGAAACTCGTCCGTGTCGATGATCCACTGCGTGCGCGCCAGGAAGACCGGCAGGTCTTCGTCCGCAGCCATCGCCGCTGGCAGAGCCAGGCTGTGAATGTTCATCGGCCACGCGGCGTACGGCAGGAACTTGCGACCGGTCTCGTCACGAAGAAACAGCATGCCGCCGGGGCTGGCGAAGATCTGCGCCATGGCGCGCAACGCTGTGCGCCCCACATCATCCTCATCCGTGCTCGACAGCGTGCCGATGAAGCGCAGCCACTCGACACGATAGTCATATTTGTTGCGGTAGAAATGCTTGCTGATGAAGACGCGCGCGTGCCGACGCAGCGCTGCCGAAGTCACCAAACTCGCGAGCACCACCACCGCGCCGGCGAAGAACACGATCTGGCCGACATTGCCCCACGCGCCGCCGATCTCGCGCACGTAGAAACCGCCGAGCGCCATCACCGTGAGGTAGGCGCCGATCACCAGCACACTGGTGGAATAGAAAACGATCTGGCGCGACACGAACACATCGAGCGACCACTCGGGATTGCGGCGCGCGGCGATGGCGATGAGCGGCATCGCGAATGCGTTCAAGATTCCCCGCGTCGTCCACGCGTCAACGGAAACGGCGCGCAGCAGCTCCGTTTGCGAGTATAGAAACAGGTCGTACGCGAACAGCGTGCCGACGCCGATGATGAAATACTTGAGCGAGGAACGCGCCGATTGCGACGAATTGCGATAGATCTGCTCGAGCAGAATCAGTGCGAGCAGCGAGAGTGCGAGCCCCGCGCGCGAGACTAGTAGTGTGGGATTAATCACCGCGATGCCGAAGTGCTCCAGCACCGGCAGGACCACAGCGGCTCCGACGAGCACGATGCAGAGGCCGCGCGACACGATCGCCAGTAACTTTGGTGCAGCAACGCCAGCGACCGCCAACAACGCAAGCAGCCACGCGCCACCTCGCAGCGCTTCGGCGAGGTAGATCAGCAGGACCGGAACCTGGCCGCTGTAGCTCTGCACCGCGAGCACACCGGCCCACGAGGCTGTCATCGCGCACGCGAATATCAGGTGTGCACCCTGTTGCCGACCACGCCCAGCCGTAATCAGCAGAAGGGTCAGCACCAGGAAGCTCAGCGCCGCGATGCCATAACTGGCAATGCCGAACGCATTCATGCAGCGGGTCTCAACGCGCGCCTTTTCTCCACACGATCACCTCGACTGTCTGTACCAGGATGGCCAGGTAGAAGAGCAGGCTGTGATTCTTCACGTAGAACAGATCGTATTGTAGTTTTTCGGTGGCGTCCTGCTCGGAGGAGCCATAGGGATAGCATAGCTGCGCCCAGCCGGTGATGCCGGGTTTGATGGTGTGGCGCTCCCGATAGTATGGAATGCGCTCTTCCAGCTGCTCGACGAACTCGGGCCGCTCCGGCCGGGGCCCGACGAAGCTCATCTCGCCGCGAAGCACGTTCAGAATCTGTGGCAGCTCGTCGATGCGCGTCAGGCGAATGAATGCGCCGATGGGCGTCACGCGTGTGTCGTTCTTTTGCGCCCACTGCGCTTTGCCGTCCTTCTCCGCGTCTTCCCGCATGCTGCGGAACTTGAGCAGTCGGAACGGCCGGCCATACTGACCGACGCGCACCTGGCGATAAAAGATGGAAGCACGTGGACCTTCGGTGAT
The DNA here is from genome assembly GCA_040509855.1 of Steroidobacter sp. GTDB lineage: Bacteria > Pseudomonadota > Gammaproteobacteria > Steroidobacterales > Steroidobacteraceae > Steroidobacter. Next base: position 732 of record JBEVKA010000375.1, on the reverse strand, counting down.
CTTGATCGCGAGCGCGGTCGCGACCATGAACGGTGCCGCCAGAATCAGCAGCGCCAAGCTCGCAATCACGTCGAACAGTCGCTCCAGCGTGTCGTGAATGCGGCCCTGGCGAAAGCCTTCGGAGAAGATCATCCAGCTGGGATTCAGGATGTCGAGGCGCACCTTGCCGGTCTCGCGCTCCAGGAACGACACCAGCTCCAGGATCTCCACGCCTTCCAGGCGGCACTCGAGCAACTGCTCCATGGGAAAGCGACGCCGGCGATCGTCCATCGCCACCACGATTTCATCCACGCGATGCTTTTCACACAACGTCAGCAGGTCGACGTTGGTCGGAAGCGTTTCGCGCTCGGGAACCTCGGAGCCTTCGTCGCCTTCCGCGGCTACGTAGCCCATGACTGCAAAGCCTCGGCGATCCGAGCGACGACGCAAGCGAGCAATGCTGGCGGCGCGCCTACCCGAGCCGTAAACCAGCACGCGACGCTTGAAGATTTCCTCATCGACCAGCGTGTCGAACACAACGCGCGCGACCACCGAACCGCCGAACGCGATCGCGAGGCTGAGCAGCAGCGCGCCACGACCGATGTGCAGGTCCGGGAAGATATAAAAGAGAATGGTGATGAACATGCCACCGCCAAACACGCTGGCCGCCACTCGGGCGATCAGCCCGGCGAGGCGCGAACGCTGGCGCGAGGGAAGGCCTGCGCGTATTTGGCGGTTCGGCCCTTCTCGCCT
>JBEVKA010000374.1:0-4084 GCA_040509855.1 Steroidobacter sp. | reverse complement strand
AGGCCTCGTGGTTGGTGTGTTCTTCGTGCTGGTGGCGTCGGCGGCCCATGCGTGTCTAGTGCAAATATCCCTGCAGCTTGGCTTCGATGCTGCGCGGGTTTTCACCCTGCGCGATCGATATCATTCCCTCGATCACCATTTCGCGTGCCTGGCTCAAGCCCTGGATGGCGACTTTGAGCTTGCTGGCGGCTGGCAGGAAAAACAGGTTGGCGAAGCCGATGCCATAAATCGTTGCAACGAACGCGGCGGCAATGCCGTGACCGAGCTTGGCGGGATCGGCGAGGTTCTGCATCACCGCCATCAAACCCAGTACCGCACCGATGATGCCGAGCGTCGGCGCGTAGATGCCCATGCCTTCGAATACTTTCGCCGCACGTGTGTCGGCTTGCTCGCGTGTTTCCAAATCGACTTCCAGCACCGAGCGGATCACGTCCGGCTCGCTGCCGTCGACCACCAGCTGCAAACCTTTGCGCACGAAGTCATCTTCTTCGCGATCGATCAACGCTTCCAGCCCGAGCAACCCTTGTTTGCGCGCGGTGTTGCTCCATTCGACCATCTTGTTGATCAGCTCGTCGCGACGCACGGCGGGCGGACGAAACACCCACGGCAAAATAGATAAAGCGCGTTTCATCACCTGCATCGGCGTCTGCAGGCAGATCGCGGCGATGGTACCGACGATCACGATCATGAAGGCGGCACCCGACAGCAGCGACTGGATACCGGCGCCTTTCAGAACGGCGCCGACCAGAATCGCGACCACCGCGAGTACCAGGCCGACAAGTGAGAGGATATCCATGGAGCGAGGGAATGAACGGCTGCGCCCGGCTAACGCCCGATACTTCGTTTGCTGATACCGAGTGCGCGGCTGCGGCATGAGCAGCTCCGTCCTTGGAAGATGTGTTCAGTGACAAACATGCGAGTTACCTTCTTCAGTACACCAGCCGTGGTGTCGCGCCGAGCGGGCGTCATTGACAGCTCGGCACTCATGTAAGTTACAAACCCGGTCAAAGACCCAGGCCGGCCAGCAGCGAGTCGACGTCTTGCTGACCGTCGACCGCGGGGCCGTTATCGATGCCCGGAATCGCCGGGCCGAAGCCGCGGCTCACGCCTTCGGTTTTTTCTTCGATCGGCGGCGCATGCGGTCCGGTGCGAGACAGACGCACCAGGTTGCCCAACGCTGTTTCCAATTCGGCCACCAGCTTCATCACGCCGCGGATGATCTGGCCGGTGAGATCCTGATACCCCTGAGCCATCAATACTTCGGTCAAGTTGCCGCGAACTTTGTCCATGTCCTTGCGCGTGACGTCCAGGAAGACATCCAGGCGCTGGACCATGGAACGGAACCCTTCCACATCGATCTCACGTGCGCGGAATTTCTTCCACATCAGTGCGATTTCGGCGGCTTCGTGCGACGTGCGATCGGCCAGCGGACCACACTGGTCGACCAGGTCCATTGTTTTGTGAGCGGCTTCGTCGGTGAGTTTCAACACGTGTTCGAGACGCGCGCGCGCGTCCGGCACTTCTTGTGCGGCCAGGTCCACCAGCCGTGAGTCGACGCTGAAACGATCCAGTGCCGATTGCAGGTCACCGGTCAGCTTACGCAGTTCGGTGAACAGGGTGCGTTCGCGACGTTGCACGAGAGCGTCGAGTTCGGAAAGAAACAATCGCTCGTCGCCGGCAGCCAGGGCGCCCGCCAGCGTGGCAATGTTCGAACCGAACTGCTCGCGCAGCGCTTCTATGGATGAACTCATAATAGGCAGCTCTCATCAAGCGGCATCAGGCCGCACTTCGCTGCTCTAAGATCTTGTCGATCTTTTCCTTGAGCGTCACTGCAGTAAAAGGTTTGATAACGTAGCCGTTGACGCCGGCCTGCGCCGCTTCGATGATCTGCTCGCGCTTGGCTTCGGCGGTCAACATCAACACCGGCAACTTCGCCAGCTTCGGATCGGCGCGCACGGCCTTCAACAGATCCAGGCCCGGCATGCCCGGCATGTTCCAGTCCGTCACCAGGAAATCGATGCCTCCGGCCTGCAGGATCGGCAGCGCCGTCTGACCGTCATCGGCTTCGCTGACATTCGCATAGCCGAGATCGTTCAACAGGTTCTTGATGATTCGACGCATGGTCGAGAAATCATCGACCACCAAGAACTTCATATCTTTGCTCACAACACTCTCTCCTCGCTCTAACCCTTCGTCCCTTCCAAGATCGCACTAGATCCGGCTCTCGGCCCGGTCGCGCCAATCGACCAAGCGAGCCTTCAATCTCACCAGCGCCTGTCCGTGCAGCTGGCACACCCGTGATTCGGTTACTTTCAACACCGCGCCGATCTCTTTGAGATTCAGCTCGTCGTCGTAATACAAGGACATCACCAACCGCTCGCGCTCCGGCAATTCCTTGATCGCGCCTGCCAGCGCGACCCGGAAACCATCTTCGGTGGCATCCAGAAACGGATCGGCTCCTTCGTCTTCCACGCGACCGAGCAACGATTCCTCGTCGCCGGTGGAATCATCGAGACTTGCGACTCGACAACTCGCCGCGTCCTGTGCGATCCGGTGGTAGTCCTCGAGCGACACGCCCATGCGGCCGGCGATCTCGACATCACGAGCTTCGCGACCGAACTCCGATTCCAACTCACGCACGGCTGCGGCCGCCGCTCGCGCCTTGCGATGAACCGAGCGTGGCGCCCAGTCGAGCTTGCGTAACGCATCGAGCATGGCGCCGCGAATGCGAATGCCTGCATACGTTTCGAAACTCGCGCCACGGTCCGCCGTGTAGTTGGACGCCGCTTCCAACAGGCCGAGCATGCCGGCCTGGATCAAATCAGAAACTTCGACCGAGGCAGGCAAACGACCCGCCAGGTGGTAAGCGATGCGCTTGACCAACTCGGCGTGACGAATCACCAGGGCATCAGTGTGGTTGGACGCGGTGGCGCCCTTGTAAGCACGCACGCCGCTCATCGCACCACCTCCAAGCGCACCTGGGGCTTGCGCACCAGCCGCTCGACGAAGAACTCCAGGTTGCCTCGCGGGCCCTCGGGTACAGGCCACTTATCGGCCTTGAGCGCCAATTTCTTGAATGCGCGCGATGCAGGGCATGCAGGGAAAGCAGCAACTACGGGACGCTGTTCACGAATCGCCTTGCGCAGATACGTGTCATCGGGGATCTCCCCCACGTATTCCAAGGTGACATCGAGGAAACGCGCCGTCACACGCTGCAGCTTTTCGAACAAAACTTCACCTTCGCCGGGCGAGCGGATCATGTTGGCCACCACTTTGAACTTGTTCACACCGTGGTTGCGGCTGAGCACTTTGGCGAGTGCATAGGCGTCCGTCATCGAGGCCGGTTCGTCACAAACCACCAGCAGTACATGCTGAGCGGCTTGCGTGAACTGCACCACGCTGTGCGCGATGCCGGCCGAGGTATCGACGATCAGCGTGTCGACCCGATTGCTCAAGCCGCTGAACGCCTGCACCAGACTCAAATGCCCCGCCGCCGAAAGGTTAGCCAGCTCCGCCACACCCGAGGCACCAGGCACAACCTGAATTCCGAGCGGCGATTCGAGGATGATTTCCTCCAATGTGCGCTCGCCCGAAAGAACGTGAGCCATCGTGTAGCGCGGTGACAAACCGAGAAACACGTCAACGTTTGCCAGGCCCAGATCGCCATCGAGCAACATCACGCGACGGCCGTTCTGCGCCAGCGCGGTCGCAAGGTTGACCGAAACGCTGGTTTTGCCGACGCCGCCTTTGCCGCCGGTGACTGCGATGACTTGCACCGGACCTGGGTTGGCCGCGCGCTGCAGTCCGATCGATTGAATGGATTCCATGGATGAGGTGTGACTCTTGAAAGTTGAAACGTGGGTTCGTTGGCGTGTCGTCGGTGTTCAGGCGATGGCGTGAGCCACGGTGCCAAAACGACGGCGCAACAAATCCTCATCCGCTGAGGCGCCGGACTTACGTGACAGATCCACGGCGCGTGCAATCAATTGATGTGCGCGCGCGGGAGTCAAATCTTCAGGAACGCGCTGCCCTTCGGAGACATACGTCACAGGTAACTGCGTGCGAATCAATGTACTCACGGCAC
>JBEVKA010000373.1:0-3359 GCA_040509855.1 Steroidobacter sp. | reverse complement strand
GGCAGGGAGTGCGACAGTCCGGTCACGACTTCGCGCACCGCTTCGGCCGTCGACAGTGCGTTCGCGCCTGGAGCGAGCAGCACAGCCACACCCGATGCGGGATGGCTGTTCGCGCGCGGCACGGCCTCGTAGTTTTCGCTGCCGAGTTCGACACGCGCTACATCACCGAGCCGCACGGTTGCGCCGCTGGGATCATGTTTGACGATGATGGCGCGGAACTGCTCCGGCGTTTGCAGCTTCGACTGCGCGGTGACTGTTGCGTTGAGCTGCTGTTCCGGCAGCGACGGCAGGCCGCCGATCTTGCCAGCCGACACCTGCGCGTTCTGCGCTTCGACCGCCGAGCGAATATCACTCGGCATCAAGTTGTACGAGAGCAGCTTGGCCGGGTCGAGCCAGATGCGCATCGCATACTGCGAGCCGAATACTCGCGTGCCGCCGACGCCGTGCACGCGGGCGATGGGATCCTGAAAGTTGCTGACCAGGTAGTCGGCGACGTCGCTGCCGGTGACGCGATCGGTCTCGTCGAAGATGGCCACCACCATCAAGAAGTCGTTTTGTGACTTGGTGACGGTCACGCCCTGCTGTTGTACCGAGGAGGGCAGCCGCGACAGCGCCTGTTGGACCTTGTTCTGGACCTGCACCTGCGCGACGTCGGGATCGGTGCCTTGCTCGAACGTCACCGAGATGCTGGCGCTGCCCGAGGAGCTGCTGGAGGAGGAGAAATACATCAGCCCGTCCAGACCGGTGAGCTGCTGTTCGAGCACTTGGGTGACGCTGTTCTCGACCGTCTGCGCGTCGGCGCCCGTGTAGGTGGCGTTGATCGACACAGTCGGCGGGGCGACGTCCGGATACTGCGCGATCGGCAGCGATACGATCGCCGCCGAACCGGCGAGCATGATGACGATCGCGATCACCCACGCGAAAATGGGTCGGCTGACGAAAAAACGAGCCAGCATGATTAGCGCCCCGTGGTCGGGACTGCTTCGGCGGCCGCGGTTCGGCCCGCGTTGCCGACGGCCACTGGATTCACCACGTCGCCGGGGCGGACCTTGTTGGTGCCTTCGACGATCAGCCGGTCGCCTTCGGTCAGGCCATCGCTGATGAGCCAGCGATCGCCGATCGCCCGCTCCGTCACCAGCGTGCGCTGTTCGACTTTGTTGTCGGCGGTGAGCACCAGCGCGATGGCATTGCCTTTCGCATCGCGCGTCACGCCTTGTTGAGGAGCGAGGATGGCGGCGGTGTTCACCGCTTCATCGAGCACCGCGCGAACATACATTCCAGGCAACAGCATGCCATCCGGATTCGGGAACTCGGCGCGCAGCGTCACGGAGCCGGTCGATTCATCGACCGACACTTCCTGAAACTTCATCGATCCGGTGTGCGAGTACTGCGAGCCGTCTTCGAGCCGCAGGCTCACCTTGGTGCTGCCGCTCTGGATCGCGCCGCCGATCATCCGGCGCAGCTTCAACAGATCGGCGCTGGATTGGGACATGTCGACATAGATGGGATCGAGCGCGCGAATCGTCGCCAGCGTCGTTTCCTGATTGGCCGTCACCAACGCGCCGGGGGTAACCGTCGATTTGCCGATGCGCCCGCTGATCGGAGCGCGCACTTTGGTGTAACCGAGGTTGATCTGCGCACTCATCAGCGCAGCCTGCATTCGAGCGACCGAAGCGACGGCCTGCTGATGAGTCATGCTCGCGTCATCGGCTTCCTGCTGCGAAACGCCTTCGATCGCGAGCAGCTCGCCGTAGCGCTGATCTTTCAAACGCGCCGAGTCCACCGCGGCCTTGGCATTGGCGAGCGCGGCCTTGGCTTCCGCGGCTGTCGCTTCGTAAACAGCCGGGTCGATTTCGTACAGCACCTGGCCGGCTTTGACCTTCGAGCCTTCCTCGAACAGGCGCGTCTTGATGATGCCGGAGACCTGCGGCCGCACGTCCGACACCAGATACGGCGTGGTCCGGCCCGCCAGCTCCGACTGCAGTACCACCGACTGCGGTTCGAGGGTGACAAAACCGACTTCCTGGGCGGGGCGCTGACCGCCTTTACCGTTCTGGCCGGAGCAGCCGGCAAGCGTGAGAACGACCGCCGCAGTCAGGATTGCGGACCAAAAAGGGAATCTGGAGTGGAGGCGGAGCATCGTCATAGAGCTGAATCGCGGACTGGACACGGGGGCGGGCGCTGCCATACGCTGAGACATGGATTGAGTGTGAACGTTCATTCTCAATATTATGCCGAATCGTCGGGACAGTGACCGTGAAAGATTGTGAAACATCCTGCAGCTAAGGAAAAGAAACGTCCCGTCAAGGAGTTACGAGATCAACTCCGGCGCGGGCAAATTGTTTCGGCGGCCCAGAACTGTGTCGTGCGTCACGGTTTCCACGCGGCGAGCATGGGGCAGATCGCGGCCGAGGCGCAAATGAGCGTCGGGCAGATCTACCGCTACTTTCCCAGCAAGGAGTCCATTATCCACGCCATCGTGGAGCGCATCGTCGCCAAGCGGTTGCAGTGGATGCTAAATCGCGAAAAGCAGGTGAATTTCGCGGCCGTCTTTGCGCAGCGAGGGCATTTTCGTCCCGGCGACGAGGACGATCGCATCCTGATGTTGGAAATCACCGCCGAGGCCACGCGCAATTCCGCCGTCGCCGAGATCGTGCGCGAAGCGGATCGGCGCATTCGTTCGCAGGCCGTCACGCTCGTGCGCGCCGACTATCCCGAGCTGACTGAACGAGAAGCCGCGGCCCGCGTCGAGCTGATGTCCGTGCTGGCGGAGGGCACGGCGTCCCGCTATGTCACCGAGCAAGTCATCGACCCGGAGCTGATGGAGCATATTTACGCGGACACGCTGCGCAAACTGTTCCCACGCATGACGACATCCAAGTTGGGCTGATCGCGGGTTGGCCGTACAATCGCGCCCCTAACAATAACTGGACTGCCGGACTCACGAGCCGGCCGGGAAGCGTGAAGGAAATGATCTCGGCTCAAGAAGCATTGGAGCGCCTGCGGGCCGGCAATCGCCGGTTCGTCGCCAGCATCAGCAGCGATGAAATGCACCTGCACCTCGCCAGGGGCGTGGAGCTGACTCAGGAACAGGAGCCGATTGCGATCATTCTGGGCTGCTCCGATGCGCGCGTGCCCGCCGAAATCGTGTTCGACCAGGGCCTGGGCGAGCTGTTCGTGATTCGCGTCGCCGGCAATGTGGTTGCGCCGTCGCAGGTCGGCAGCGTGGAATTCGCCGCGTCTCGTTTCGGTACGCGACTGGTGGTAGTGCTCGGTCATTCTCGATGTGGCGCCGTGCTCGCGACCATCGAAGAGTTGCAGCGTCCGGCGGAGAATCAGTCGCTCAATCTGCGCTCGAT
>JBEVKA010000372.1:0-6567 GCA_040509855.1 Steroidobacter sp. | reverse complement strand
AGTTGCTTGCAATTGCGCTGGCTGGAATCACCGCTGCTCTCGGCAGCGCGCTCAGTGCGCAGGGTTTCGATGCGGTCGGTGACGATCGTGCCAGCACGTCCGGGCGGAGCGTGTCGCGCTGGCTGCTGGTCATCGGAGCAGCCGCGGTCATCCTGCTTTCCATCGAGCTTGCTCGGGTGCATCGGCCGTACTCGGGCTCAGCTTTGGTCAACGCGTGCTACGGCCTCCTGTTGCCCGTCGCGTTGATGGTGGTATCGAGGTATCTCTCGGTGGTGTTCCAGGCTCTGGTGGTCATCATTGCAGTGCTCGGTGCTTGCATCGTGATCGTTGCGCAGGGCGCGGCTGCGTTGGTGGCGCTCGTGGTGCGGGCAATGTTGATGACGCTCAATGTTTTGTTTCACATGTTGTGCATACCGGGTCAGGCGCTGCGACGTCTGGGGGCGTGATGAACCGCAGTCCATTGCCTCTGATCGTTGGCGCTGTCGCTGTCGTGTGCGTGATCGTGTGGGTGATCCGGATGGGATACACGGCGCCGCCTTCTAGTCCGCCTGGTCCGCCGATTTCGCCCGCGTCCGAGAACTGCAAGAAGCCGAAGGTGAAGAAGGATCCAGTCACCAATGCGGTGATCCTGCTCGACGTGTCGGGCTCGTTCGTTGAGAGCGAAGCATATCCGCACGCGCTCGTGCAGTTGTCGAACCTGCTGCCGCAACTCGACACGGAACTGCCGCATCCAATGCGCGTGCGTGTGTTACCGGTGGGCAATGTTCACCGGCAAGCTCTGTGCGACATCTACGTGCCGAGCTACTCACCCTTTGAGTCACGTTGTCCGCAGGACGGGATGGAACATCAGTTCAACCAATGCCGGCAGGCGCTCGAAGTACCAAAGAAGGACAGGTTCACCGACATCGACGGCGCGCTCGACCGCGCAGTGCTCGAACTCGGCGTACCCACTCCCGATCAGGTGCGGCTGATCTCGCTGGTGAGCGATCTCGAGCAGGATCGTCCACCCGGCGCGCCTGCCGCTTCGGCAAATCTTTCGCGCACGTGTGTTCTGAATATTTACGACCATGACCCGTCGAACGAGGGGCTGCTCGAACGCGTCGAGTACTGGGAAAAGCGGCAACGCAAGCTGGGCGGCGTGGTGAGTTCGCAGCCGCTGCGCGGGCTGAATATGGGCTTGGTCCTGCGTTTCATCAAGGAGTGCACTACGCATGTCAACGAGTGAGAGCGTGGCCACGGCCACTGAAGACGTCGCAGCCGATCCACGACACGCACCCGGTCCGCAGCGTGCGCAGTCGGCATACGCGACGTCCTTCGCGGGATTTCTGCTGCTTGGCGTAGTTCTCATCGGACTGCTTTCGGCGGCAGCGTGGTGGGTGCCGGGTGCGACAGCTCTGGGTCTCTACGCCGCGATGGGCATACGCCGCGCACAGGACCAGGGGCTGGTGATCGAATTCACCGATTCGATCTATTACATGGGTTTCATTCTCACATTGACGGCACTGCTCAAGACCACGGGTGTGTTCGGCGGCGTGCTGCCGGATTCGCAGACGATGGTCGTCGAGTTCGGCAAGGGTTTGTTCACGACGGTGCTCGGTGTCTTTTTGCGCGTGTTGTTCCAGCTCTACTATCTGATCCCGCAGGAATCGCTGGAGCAGTCGACCAAGGCGATCCAGGCGCTCTCGCTGCAATACATCCAGACCTTGCGTGCGGCGAACGAGGCAGTGGATGAGAATTGGACCGGTGCGGTCGAGTCCGTGACCGAGGCGGTGAAGAAGCTCGACACCTCGTTGGCCGAAGTGAACCGACACACCAAGTCGTTGAGCGATGCGCTCAACTCCAGCGGCACCGACATCGGCATGGCGTTGAAACAGGTCCGCGACTCGATCGCCGGCGCCGAGGTGGCCACGCGCATGGCCAGCCTCACGGATGAGTTGCAAAAGATGGGAGAGAGCGTGCGAGTCGAATGCAGCACCGCCTCGCAGGCATTTTCCAACGCAGCGACGTCGGTTTCGTCGCTGGGCAGGTCTTCCGCGACCCTCGGCGCCGAGGTGAACGATCTCAAGACCAAGGTGCGAGGTCTCGAAACAGTTCTCGATCAAATCGTCGAAGCGATTGAAGTGCGACTGAAGAAGATCGGACCATGAATGCGCGCGGCGGCCGCTCCGGTGCGATCGTCAACCTGACGCTCATGGAAGTGTTCGTCATCATTGCGTTCATGTTCATCATCTACGCCAGCCTCACCAGCGAGGAGGCCAAGCGGATGATCGGCCGCCTCGAGGCTCAGATTGCCGAGCTCATGCGTGAGCGCGCCACGCTGCAGGAGGAAATCAAGCGACAGGCGGAGCGAATCGAGGCACTGACAAAGCCGAAAGTCAGCGACTTCCCGCCGCTGTGCGAGCCTTATAAAGAGGGCGGAGCGCCGTATGGTGTGATCGAGCTCTTGCCGGGTGGAAATATGCGCGTCTTCGTGCCCAAGCGTTTCAGTGTCCTGGAGTTCGAAGGCAAGACCACCATGGACGCCGCGGAGTTTCGCCGCAACTTCGCACGTCTCCGGCAGTTGACGGTTGAAGCCAAGTGCAGGTTGGCGGTCAAGATCGTCACATCCACCAGCGATCTGCGCGAATACAAGCGTTCGCTCGCCCTGGTGCGCGGCGTGTTCTATACCTCCGGGGAGCTGAAGTTGTGAGCTTCGAGTATGAACTCGAGAAGCTGCGAATATTCGCGATCAACAAAATCGCCACCCGACTTCGAGGGCGGCCCCCCGACATGAGACAAGTGCGCAACGCTACCAAGGCGGTTAACGGCAAGGAGGTGACCATCCTGGAGGCCCTCGCGAAGCTCGACGAGATCGACGCCAAGCTGCGTCGACATCCGATCGCGCGACATGGGATCGCACCGTGGCTGTTCTGGCTGCTCATCTTCGAAGTGCTGGCGCTGGTAGCATTGCTGACTCTGTTATGAACGACCGATCAGACGCTGTCGCTCGAGACTGACGTGTCCGAGCTGAGACAGGTCGCGGTGGGCGGCCGACCTGTCAATATTCCTGGATGAAAAGAGTATTGCTCGCGTTCGCCGCGTGCCTCGCTCTGGCCGCCTGCGGAGGTGGATCCGGTGGCGGTGAGCAGCAATCGACATCTCCTGCGCCGATCGGCGAAACGCCGGTGCCCACACCAACTCCCGATCCGCAGCAACCTTCGACGCCGGATCCAACACCTGCGCCCACACCGAATCCTCCACCGGAATCGCCGGCGGTGCCGAAGAGCACCAAGCGGGGCATCGCGTACGACCTGGCCGATTCGAGCGATCTCGCGGCGCTCGCCCCAGGTGTGTCGTGGTGGTATCGCTGGGCGCTCAAGCCATCGAACGGCGTGCCGACCGACTATCGCAGTCGCTACGGCATGGATTTCATTCCCATGCTATGGAATGGCAACTTCAACGCCGCTGAAGTGGAGACTTTTCTCAAAGCCAATCCGCATATCAAATTCCTGCTGTTGCTGAACGAGCCCAACCTGACCGATCAGGCGAACATGACGCCGCAGCAGGCTGCGCAGCTGTGGCCTCGCTACGAGACGATCGCGACCAATACCGGAGTGCAACTGGTGGGCCCGGCCATCACGTGGGGAACGCTGCCCGGCTTTGCCGATCCGGTCGTGTGGCTCGATGCTTTCTACGCTGCTTATCGTGCGGCCAATGCCGGGCGCGATCCGCGCATCGACTATCTCGCGTTTCATTGGTACGACTACGGCCTGAGCGCGCAACTCGATCGCCTCGCCAAATACGGCAAGCCGTTCTGGGTCACCGAGTTTGCCAACTGGCACAGCGGCAACGATGGCGCGCAGATCGACAGCGTGGCCAAACAAAAGGCGCAGATGACGGAAATGGTTGCCGTCTGCGAGAGTCGTGACGACGTATATCGCTACGCCTGGTTCACCGGACGCTGGGCGGATGAGGCCACTCGTCACACCAGCCTGCTGGGTTCCGCCGGCGAGTTGACCGAGTTGGGTCGGCACTACCTGGCGCAGCCTTATTGGGTTGGCAGCTGGATCAATCCTCAGAGTTCGCAGAAAGTCGCGCGCGCGTTCGATAAACAGACACTGCACCAGATCGTGCGCACGACGATCCCGGGCAGCACCGCTCGCATCCGGTTGTCCAACGCGCAAGGCACCGAGCCCGTCACTGTGAGCAACGTGCACATCGCACTTCGCCACAGCGATGCATCGATCGACGCGAGCACGGATCGACCCATCACGTTTGGCGGGCGGGCGAGCATCACGTTGCCAGCGGGTGGCGAAACGTATGGCGACACCATCCCGTTCTCTGCGCCGGCGCAAGCAGATGTTGCGGTCAGCTTCTCTCTGCCGAGCGCAGCGGTTATTGCTGCCGATCGATTGATCGCCGGCCTCGACGTGCAGGGCGATGCATTGAGAGGCAGCGTGGCAACGATCGGCGTCGATGACTTTGAGCAGGGCTGGCCCACAGTGTTTGCTGAGCGCCTGAGTGCGGCCAATCTTCATATAGGCGTGCTTGAGAGCGACCCATCGGCCGACATTCTCCAGCAACCGAATCTTCGCTGGCTGATCTATTCAGAGGATCTCTTCGACGGCCTGCGCGACACCACGCCGAGTTATGAACAGTTGATCGCGCCGTTACAGGAAATGATGTCACGGCTGCGGCCGCGACAGTTGAAACTCCTGTGTTCCACGCTCACGCCTCGTGAAGGGCACGCGAACTGGAGCGCCAATGCTGAGCGAGTACGCCAGAAGTACAACGCCTGGATTCGCAGCGCGCACAGTGGCTGCGATGCTGTCATCGATCAAGACCGCGCCGTGCGTGATCCGTCTCGTCCCACGCAGTTGTTATCAATGTACGATTCGGGCGACCACGCGCACCTGAGCGCTGCCGGGCACCGCGCGATCGCGGATGCCATCGATCTCAACGAGTTCCTGACGCCGTAACCGCGCGAGCGGCGATCGCTTCGTCGATCTTCTTGAAGATCGTGCGATAGGTTTCGGCGTCCAGCACATGTTCGTCGCGCGTCGTTGAAACGCTCTGGCCTTCGCTGTGCGAGCTCACGAGGAGATTGAGGCGTACGGAAGTGAAGCCGGGCCGCGCCGATTCGATCACTGCCGTGGCGTGTGCCTGAGTGGTCGTCACGATGGGCTCGCCCATGACCATGAGCTGGGGGGAAAGCATTCCGCCGGGTCTGCGAGCTGGGCTGCTGGCGGTGATGAAGCCAACGTCTTTGTCCGCTTTCTCGAGGATATATCCCAGATCCTGAAGCACGCTCATGACGGCGCTCATGGTCAGCGTCTTGTCGGCTTCGAACTCGTGCGTCTGGATGGCCGGATCCTGCAAGGGGAGCGGCTGAGTCGGTGTGCCGACGGAGATGCAGCCGCCGAGCGCGGCCATCGCAACCAGGGTTGAGACAGCCTGCAGCCATCGCTTCGTCGTAGAATGAAATTGCATGGGCGCCACTCGTTGCGGTCAGCTTCGCAACACATTTCCATGAGCACGCGATGGATGCAAGAGGGCCGGTCGTGTCGTTTTTCTCGGTGGATTTACGAATGTCTTTGATGGAGCCGGAGGGGGATGTCTACCTTCGGCCCCGGAACCCGATTCTATTCATAGTCAGCCTTTCGAACGCAGCAAGTCACCATGAGCGCGAGCCCGTCGATCCCCGTCACTGAAGCGACTGCCGTCCCGGCGTCGGACCGGCGCGCATACCGAATGTCCTCGCTGGACCTGCTGCGTGGATTCGTGATCGTGGTGATGGCTCTGGATCATGTTCGCGACTTCGCCATGACCGCCGCCGTTCAGGATCCAACGGCGGATCCGGCAGCCAGCCCGTTGTTGTTCGCCACCCGCTGGATCACTCACTTTTGCGCCCCGACCTTCGTGTTCCTGGCCGGGACCAGCGCCGGGCTGATGGCGAGCCGCAAGTCGCCCTCGGAGCTGGCGTCATTTCTGCTGACGCGAGGGTTGTGGCTGATCGTCCTGGAGGTGATGGTCATTTCCATGGCCTGGTCGTTTGCACCCACCGGCATCGATGAGATGGGTGGGCGAACCTACGTGGCTCTGCAGGTGATCTGGGTGATTGGCGCTAGCATGGTCATCCTGGCGGGCGCGCAATGTCTGGGACGGCACGCGTGCCTCGTCATCGGTGCCGCGATCATCCTGGGCCACAATCTCCTGGACCCCATCTGGCCGGTGGCGAATACCACTGGCAGCACCGCTCCTCTATGGGCCGCGCTCCATTCGCGACAGCTCTACGAGTTCGGCTCGTTCGGAATCTACTTCTCGTATCCGTTGTTGCCGTGGACCGGCGTCATGCTGGTCGGCTATGCCGCCGCCGGTCTTTTCGAGCTGCCGGCGAAACAGCGGGACCAATGGTTGCTGCGCATCGGGATCGGTTTGATCGTCGCATTCATTCTGATTCGCGCTGCCAACGTGTATGGCGACCCGAAGCCGTGGACCTTCGACTCGAATAACATCGTGGCGTCGGTCATGTCTTTCCTGGGCACGACCAAATATCCGCCGAGCCTGCTTTATATCCTAATGACGCTG